>NZ_FTNV01000003.1:300000-542724 GCF_900156535.1 Roseovarius nanhaiticus
AAGCCCGCGGCAAAGAGCGATCCGGGCCGGCGATAGATGCGGTCGGGCGGGCCGCAATCCTCGATCCGGCCACCATTCATCACCACGATGCGGTCGGCGATGGCCATCGCCTCTTCCTGATCGTGGGTGACGTGGACAAAGGTCGTGCCGACCTTGCGCTGGATCTGCTTGAGCTCGTCCTGCATGGCACGGCGCAGCTTCAGGTCCAGCGCGCCCAAAGGCTCGTCCAGCAGCAGAACATCCGGATCGACGGCAAGGCTGCGGGCCAGCGCAACGCGCTGGCGCTGCCCGCCCGAGAGGGCATAGGGGCGCTTTGATGCCGCGTCCTTGAGGCCGACGAGATCCAGCAGTTCCAAAGCCTTGGCGTCGCGCTGGGCCTTGCCCACGCCCGCCATGCGCGGGCCGAAGCCCACATTGTCGCGCAGCGTCATATGCGGAAAGAGCGCGTAATCCTGAAACATCGTTGTCGTGGGGCGTTTGGCCGGGGGCACATGCGTCATGTCGCGCCCGCCGATCAGCACCGTGCCGCGCGTCGGGTCGATGAAGCCGCCCAGCGTCGACAAAAGCGTGGTCTTGCCGCAGCCCGAGGGGCCGAGCAGCACGATGTATTCGCCAGCCTCGATCTCGAGGTTGATATCGTCGAGCGCGCGGAACGTGCCGAAATCGTGGCTGACGGCTTGGATGGCGATAGTGGCGGTCAACGGCGTTTCCTTCCGAAGATGAAGAGTTCGAGGCCGATTACCAGCGCGACCGAGACGAGAAAGACGATGGACCCGATGGCATTGGTGCGCGGCGAGAGGCCCGAGCGCAGCAGGCTCCAGATCTCGACCGGTAGGGTCACGTCAAAGCGCGTCATCAGGAAGGCGATGATGAATTCGTCCCAGCTGAGCGTGAGGCACAGAAAGAACGCGGCCAGGATCGAGGGCGCCAGCATCGGTACGGTGACGAGCGCCAGAACGCGCCATTCCGAGGCGCCCAGATCGCGCGCCGCGCGCTCGGCATTCTCCTGCTGCGCACCCATCGAAGCGTAGATGATCGCGAAGGCCAGCGGCAGGTTGATGACGACATGGCCCACGGCGGCGGCATAGAGCGAGGGGCCGGGTCCGTAATTGTTGAAGACGATCAGAAGACCGAGGCCGATGATGAGGTAGCTGACCGTCATCGGCGCGATCAGGAGACCCCTCATCAGCGCGCTGCCCGGCAGGACATGGCGCGCGAGGCCATAGGCTGCGAGAAAGCCGAGGATACAGCTGAGCGCCGCCGAGCCAGCGCCGACTAGCAGCGAATTGAGCAGCGCGGACATCAAACGATTGTCGCCCAGAACGTCCGCATACCATTTCAGCGTCGGCCCGTTGAAGGGCGGCACCGGCAGGCGGCCGTCCTGGAAAGAGAAGAGGACCAGCGTCAGCACCGGCAGGAAAATGAAGCCATAGGCCAGCGCCATGTAGATCCAGGGGATGCTGCGTCTCATAGCCGGTCGATCCTCAGCCAGCGGGACGCGCCCAGATAGGCCAGCGTCACAAGACCCATCAGCACGATGGACATGGCGGCGGCCAGCGGGAAATTCGCCCCGCGCCCCAGCTGCACCATGATAATCTGCGGGCCGGTCAGCTCGTTATTGCCGCCGAGGATCTGCGGCGTGATGTAGTCGCCGATGCACAGAACGAAGGTCAGGAAGGCGCCGGTCATGATGCCGGGTAGGGTCAGCGGCAGGATGACATGGCGAAACGCCTGCCAGCTTGAGGCGCCCAGATCGACTGCGGCGCGGCGGTAGTTGGGCGGCAGTTGCACGAGGTTGGCATAGATCGTCAGCGTCAGCAGCATGACAAAGAAATGCACGAAGCCCGTGACCGTGGCGAAGCGCGTGGAGGCCAGTGTCAGCGGCTCGGATATGAGGCCGATGCCCATCAGCGTCTGATTGATGACACCCTCGCGCGAGAGGACCAGAAGCCACGCGTAGGAGCGCACGACATAGGAGGTCCAGAAGGGCAGGATCGCCAGCAGGAGCGCGAGGCGCTGCCACCGCTCGGGCACGCGGTAGGCGATGATCCATGCCAGCGGATAGGCGAGAAGGACCGAGACGATCGTGACGGTCAGCGTGATCTCGAGCGAGACCATGATCGCGCGCAGAAGGTAGCTTTGCCCGAACAGCCGCGCGTAATTGTCGAAGCTGAAGCCCCAGATCAGTTCTCGCCCCTCCAGCGTGGCAAGGCTCATCGCCGCCATCACACCGAAGGGGACCACGAAGAACGCGAGCGTCCATAAAAGCGCCGGGGCGACAAAGCCCCAGCCGCGTATCGTCTCGGACTGCGCCATCAGTGCTGCAGCATTTCCAGCCAGACATCCTGCATCTGGCCGTCAAGCTCGGCATCGGGGGCAGGGTAAAGCTGAGCGCGCTCGAGGTATTCGGCCTGATTGTCCCAGCGCAGAACGTCCTTTTGTGCGTCGGTCAGGTGCTCGCCGGCCTTCTCATTCGCCGGCATCCCCCAGTAGCAGGAGGACGTGGCAAGGCGCGCCTGGCCTTCGGGGCTGGTGATGTATTTCACGAACTCGACGGCCATGTCCTTGTTCTCGCTCGTCTCCAGCACGCCGATGGATTGCGACCAGCGCACTGCACCCTGATCGGGGATGGTCCATGTCAGCTCGGGCTGCTCCTCGGCCAGAACGGCGGTCAGCCACTCGCCGCCGCCCACGACGATATCGACCTCGCCGGTGGCGAGCGCGGTCTGGCTGGCGACAACCTCGCCGACCGAGCGCGCATTTTCCTTCATCGTGAAGAGCGTCTCTTTCAGCGCGGGCAGGTCGTCCACCGTCAGACTCGCCGTCTCCTTGCCGTTCGCGATGGCGGCGAGGCCCATGACGGGCAGGTAATAATCGTAGACCGCGATGCGATCTTTGTACTTGTCGCTCCAGACGGTGCTCAGATCCTGCATGTCCGCCGCGTCCACCTTCTCGGAGTTGAAGGAAATGGTGTTATAGCCGAATTTCTCGGTCACGGCGTAGGTCTTGCCGTCCATCGTCACCTGATCTTCCATCGCGACGCCGGGCCAGAAATCGCCCGTCTGCAGCTCATCGCCCGGCAGCTCGGCCATCAGGCCTGCCTCGACGGCGCGGGGCACGTCGATGCCGTCGATCACGAGAACGTCCCAGTCGCCGGGGCGCGACTGCTCGAGCAGGGCCAGCGCGGTCGCGGTGCCTTCATATTCGCGCAGGTTGACGCGGATGCCGTGCTCTTGCTCGAACGGCTCGATCAGCGCGGGGTCGGTGTGATCGCACCAGACCAGTGCGTTCAGATCCTCGGCGGCCATGGCCGAGGCGGGCAGGGCCAGCGTGGCGGCGGTGCCCAGAAGGGCGCGGCGAATGGACGGATGGGTCATGTCTCAAATCTCCATGTTGGTGTGAGCCGTGCGGACTTGTCGCCGCTTGATGAAAAAAATGAGTTGCCTCAAAATTAAAGTCAACACTAAAATTGGGGCAGCATCAGAAGAGGGCCAATCCATGTCGGGCTTGCGCGCAAAACAAAAAGCGGACCGGAACGAGCGGATCCTGAAGGCCGCGGTCACGCTTTTTCGCGCTGACGGCTACCGCGCCGCGCGGATCGAGGACATGGCGGAAATGGCCGAAGTGTCGCCCGGCACGGTCTACAACTACTACGGCTCCAAGGGTGATATCCTCTTTGCCACCGTCGCCATGGAGGTCGAAGAGGTGCTGGCGGCTGGAAATCAGATTGTGTCGGACCCGCCCCACGGCGCGCAAGAGGCGCTGATGGCATTGATCGGCAGCTATTACGATCACTCGCAGGATTACCTCAGCAAGGAGATGTGGCGCACCGCTTTCGCTCTGTCGGTCGAGGCGCCGCACACCCCGAATGGTGTGCGGTTTTCCGAACTGGACCGTGCGCTGTCGGCGCAAGTGGTGGCGCTGATCACGCGGCTGCAGGCGCGCGGCGAGGTGGCAGCGCATCTGGACGCGCAGGCGCTGGGTGAGGTGGTGTTCAACAATCTCAACGCGATGTTCATGGAATTCGTCAAGGATGACGCGATGACACTGGACCGGCTCAAGGCCGAGGTCGCGCGTCAGATCGCGCCGCTCACCGCGTTGATTTCACGCTAGGCTCGCAATAAGATCAAGGTTCTGCCGGACGTTCCTTTGCGGGACGTTTTCCCGCAACTGCATTTCGGCGGCGAATTTCGGTTTGCAAGGCACCTCGGACCGCGAAACGTCCATCCTTTGCGTATGATCACCGCCGCCACTCGGCCACCCGGCCAATCAGCGATCTACCCTTGCCAACAAGGGCGGATCGCACGACATCACGGCCAAGATCCTGTCCACATCCGATTTCGGAGGTACTTTAGATGAGACATTTGCTTCCCGCCGCCGCGCTGGCCCTTGCAAGCATTGCGGCGCCCGCCTTCGCGCAAAATATGTTCGGCCCACTGATCACACCGGACGCGCTTGAGACCCGTCTGGAATCCGACGCGCCCCTCATCCTAGACATTCGCGGGGATGCCTATGCCGAAGGGCATATCCCCGGCGCGGTTTCCGCCCCCTATGGCGATTTTCGTGGCCCAAAGGAGAACCCCGGTCAGGTCATCCCCGAGGACAAGTTGGAGGCGATGCTCCAGAGCCTTGGCGTCACCTATGAAAGGCCCATCGCCATCGTTCATGAGGGCGACAGCGACACTGATTTTGGCGCCGCCGCGCGTGTCTATTGGACGCTCAAGTCCTCGGGGCTGACGCAGTTGGCCATCGTCAACGGCGGCATGCAGGCCTGGGAGGCTGAAAAGCGTCCGCTGATGACCGGCTCACTCCGGCCCGAGCCGTCGGATATCGACATCACATGGACGGATAAGTGGCTTGCCACCACAGACGAGGTGGCCAATGTCGTGACCGGCGGCCAGGATGCGCAGCTGGTGGATGCGCGTCCGCTTGATTTCTTTGAGGGGCGCAGCGCGCATGATGCCGCCGCACGGCCCGGAACGCTGCCGGGTGCGACGAATGTCACCCATTCCAACTTCTTCACCGAAGGCGGGCGCATCGTGGATGCGCAAGAGGCCAGCACCATAGCCGAGCGTCTGGGACTTAGATCGGACCGTCCGGTCGTGTCGTTCTGCAATACGGGTCACTGGGCTGCGACAGATTGGTTCGCCATGTCCGAGCTGGCTGGCATGGATAACGTCAAGCTCTATGCCGAGAGCATGGCAGGCTACTCGCAGACGGATAACGAGATGGCCAATGTGCCGGGCCTTTTCCGGAACCTCTGGAATCAGGTCATGGGCTACTGATGTCTGCGACTGCTCAGGAAGCCCCATCCGCCGGCGCGCGCATCTTGCCGCGCGCCGGTCTGATCTTTTTGGCCGCGCTTCTGGTGGCAAGTGTCGCCGCCCTTGCGGGGGCGCGGTTCGGCCTGATGCTGGCCATCGGCCTAGGGATCGGCATGACGCTTGAGGGGCTGCGTTTCGGCTTTGCCGGACCGTGGCGTGCGATGATCCTGCGGCGCGAGCCTGCGGGCGTACTGGCGCAGCTTTTGTCCATCGGTCTTGTGGCCGTCGTGGCGTTGCCGCTTTTGGCCAATAGCGGCGGCGAGCTGGTCGGCGCCGAGGCGCCCATCGGGTTTGCCATGATCGGCGGCGCCTTTATCTTTGGCGCCGCGATGCAGGTGGTGCTGGGCTGCGGCTCGGGCACGCTGGTCAACGCGGGCAGCGGCAACCCCGTCGGCCTCGTCGCGCTACCATTTTTTGCGCTGGGCAGCTTTCTGGGCGCCTATCACCTTATCTGGTGGACCGAACTGGGGGCGTTGCCCATCATGACGCTCAGCGGTGCCAGCGGCCTTGGCATCACGCTGACCGGGCTTCTGGCGGTGGCCGCAATCCTTTTGTGGCGCGCGGCGCCGGGCACTCGGACCATTCCGCGCCGCCTGATCGTGGCCGCGCTGCTGCTGGCGGCTTTTGCCGTCGGCAACTTTCTGGTGGCGGGCCAGCCTTGGGGCGTGGTCTATGGCCTTGGTCTTTGGGTCGCCAAGGGCGCGGCGGGCATGGGGCTGGACCTTGCCGGATCCGCTTTCTGGTCGGCGCCCGGCAACGCCGCGCGCATCGAGGCGTCGGTGCTGACCGATTACACCTCGCTCACCGATTTTGGGCTGATCGCGGGAGCCTTCATCGTGGCAAGCTGGCGGGCCGGGGGCCTTTCGGCGCCTTTGCCAAAGTTGCCGGCGCGCGCGTGGGCGGCGACAGTGATTGCCGGACTTTTGCTGGGCTATTCCTCGCGGCTCGCTTTCGGCTGCAATGTGGGCGCATTTTTCTCGGGCATCTCGACGGGCAGCCTCCATGGCTGGGTCTGGTTCGCAGCGGCGTTCTTTGGCTCCTATTACGGGATCAAATTGCGACCCGTGCTGGGCCTCGAGGCGCGCCGATGAGCCGCCGGATCATCGCCCTCGCCGCCATGGCTTTTGCCGTTGGCATTGTCGCGCTTGATATGGCGGCCTCGCCGCCCGATCCGTATGCGGCGCCATCGCCGATCGCCTATGGCTCGGGGCAGGCGCAGTCAGGCGGGTTTTGCGGGGCGTTGCCGGACTGACGAACGCTGCTGGATGCAAATAGGTGCTCGACTCGCGCCCAGTTCGATACTTCTGCGCGATTGTTGCCACCGCAGCACCTTGGGGGCTGGAAAATGCCTGCGCGCTGACCAATGCGCCGCCATTTGTCATGAGCCTTCTCGCGCCAAGGATCGGCATCACCGGCGCTCTGATCGCGGCTAGCCCGCTGTCCAGCCGCCATCGACCAGCAGATGCGTGCCGGTGATCATCGCCGCCGCATCCGAACAGAGAAAGACCGCCGGCCCCATGAGATCCGTCACCTCGGCCACGCGCGGTAATTTGATCTTGGCCTCGATCCAGGCGCGCTTGTCCGGATCGGCAAACGTTGGCGCCGTCAGAGGCGTCAGCACAAAGGTGGGGCAGAGCGTGTTGATGCGCACGCCCATCGGGCCGAACTCGATCGCCATCGCCTTGGTCATACCCTCGAGGCCATGTTTTGTGGCGCAATAGACCGCGCGGTCTGGTCCGCCCACATGGCCCATCTGGCTGGACACATTCAGGATCGCCCCGCCGCGCCCTTGCATCTTTTGCGCGGCGGCCTGGGCAAGGAAGTAGGCCGCACGCAGATTCACATCCATCACGGCGTCATAGTCCTCGGGCGTCGTTTGGGATGCGGGGCCGTGCCGTGCGAGGCCAGCGGAACTGACAACGATGTCGAGCGTCTCAAAGCGTGCCACAGCCTCCCGCATTGCCCCGATATCGGTGATATCGAGCGCGAGCGTATCGGCCTGATGGCTCGCCTCGATGAGTGCGGCTGCCGCCTCATCCAGCTGCGCTGCGCCGCGCGCGGCCAAGGTCACATGCGCGCCTGCCTCGGCCAGTGCGGCAGCCAAGGCAAACCCGATCCCGCGCGAGGCGCCGGTGACGAGCGCGCGCTTGCCGTCCAGCCGCATCGACGGGGTGCGGGGCAGCTCCATCAGTCCTTCGCCACCGGGGCGCCCTCGCCATAGGGAACATTGACGCCGCCGTAGCGACGCACGCGAATGTTGCACTGCTCGGCATGGCCGACAAAGCCCTCGAGCATACACAGGCGCGAGCCATAGGCGCCGATACTGGCCGCCGCCTCGTCAGTTGTGATGCGCTGATAGCTGTGGGTTTTCAGAAACTTGCCCACCCAGAGACCGCCAGTATAGCGCCCGGCCTTTTTCGTGGGCAGCGTGTGGTTCGTTCCGATCACCTTGTCGCCATTGGCGACATTGGTGCGCGGGCCAAGGAACAGCGCGCCGTAGCTGTGCATATGCTCCAGAAACCAGTCGTCGCGATCTGTCATCACCTGCACATGTTCGGATGCGATATCGTTGGCGACCTCCAGCATCTCGTCATAGCTGTCGCAGACGATCATCTCGCCATAATCGCGCCAGGAGACGCTGGCCGTCTCGGCGGTGGGCAGGATCTCCAGCAGGCGGTCTATTTCGGCCAGTGTCGCATCGGCCAGCTTGCGCGAGTTGGTCACCATTACGGCGGGCGAGTTATAGCCATGCTCGGCTTGGCCCAGAAGATCGGTCGCGCAGAGCTCGGCATCGACGGTGTCATCGGCGATCACCATCGTCTCGGTCGGGCCGGCAAAGAGGTCAATCCCGACGCGCCCGTAAAGCTGGCGCTTGGCCTCAGCCACGAAGGCGTTGCCCGGGCCGACCAACATATGCACCGGATCAATCGTTTCGGTCCCGATGGCCATGGCGCCCACGGCCTGCATCCCGCCCAGGACGTAGATTTCATGCGCGCCGCCCATATGCTGCGCGGCGACGATGGCCGGGTGGGGCGCGCCATTGACGGGCGGCGCGGCCGAGACGATGCGCGGCACGCCCGCGACCGAGGCTGTCAGCACCGACATGTGCGCGCTGGCCACCATGGGGAACTTGCCGCCCGGCACATAGCAGCCCACTGATTGCACCGGGATATTCTTGTGCCCCAATATGACGCCGGGCAGCGTTTCGACCTCGATATCGGTCATGGACGCGCGCTGCGCCTCGGCAAACCCGCGGATCTGGGCCTGCGCGAATTTGATGTCCTCCATCTCGCGTGCCGTGACCTTCTGCATCGCGGCCTCGATTTGGCTGGGCGTCAGGCGAAAATCATCTGGGGCATAGCCATCGAACTTCTCGCTCAGCGCGCGGATGGCAGCGTCGCCGCGCGCTTCGATATCGGCCAGCGTCGCTTCGACGATGCCGCGCACCTTCGTGTCATCTTCGCTGCGCTCTGCCTCTGACTTGCCACGTTTGAGATACTGGATCGCCATGACGTCCCCCTTGATGATTGCACGCCTCAACGCGAGGCTATCAAACTCAAGGAAGGGGGTGAATGGCAAACGATGTGGTGCTTGATGCGGCGCCTGGCTGGATGATGCGTTCAACAGGCGCCGGATTTATCCCGCAGGTGTGCGGACGTGGCGCAAATGGCCTGTTTTCATCCAAAGTCGCGCCCCCTCGGGGCCGGCGGTCAGATCCAGCGGCTGACCATCGGGCCGTCGCAGCCAAGCGCCCTTGGCAAAGGGTGTATCCGCGAGGGTTGCCGCACCGTTCAGCATCAGTGCCTCGATCCCGCCTTCGACCGCTTCGTGCAGATGCGCACCGGGGGCCATCTGGATCAGGCTGACACACTCGCGCGCATCGCTGTGTAGCGTCCCGCGCCGGATGCCGTCCCGGGGCGCACCGAGCCGGTCCTCCATGCGGATGGACACCGGGGTGCGATCGTCCGCATCGAATTGCCAGAGCTTGACAAAGATCGTGCAGCCCGCGTCCGAGCGGGGTGTGTGCCGGGTGGTCGGGGGATTGCGCACATAGCTGCCCGCCGGATAATCGCCATGCTCATCCGAGAATACACCCTCCAGAACGACGAACTCCTCGCCCCCGCCATGGGTATGCGCATCAAAGCTGTGACCGGGCTTGAAGCGCACGATGCTGGTGGCGCGCGCTACCTCTCCGCCGATCCGGTCCAGCATGCGCCGCTCGACCCCCGCGGCCGGCGAGCCGTGCCATGGCAAATCGCCAGTTTGCAGCAGGACGGCTTTGGTGAAGTCGGCATTGATCTGCATCATGGGGCCTCTCGGGGTCGGGCTTGGATTGGGGTCTGCGGGGGTAGATGACAGCAATGCCGGGAATTTCAAGTTGGACCGCCGCGCAGGCGCGCTATCTGTTCTATCGACGGGCGCTGAGCCTGTTTATGGTCCCGGAGGCACCTAAATGACACGATTTTTGGCACTGACATTGGCCCTCGGTCTAGGGTTTCTCATTGGCGCACCCGCGCGCGCAGTAGATCTGGCCGCGCCATTCGCGTCGATAGACGGCGGCGAGCTGGCTGTGGATCAGTGGCGCGGGCAGCCCGTGCTGGTGGTCAACACGGCGTCGCAATGCGCCTTTACCCGCCAATATCGCGGCCTTCAGGATCTGTATGATCGCTATCGCGCGCAAGGTCTCGTTGTGCTGGCCGTGCCGTCGGATGATTTCAGCCAGGAGCTGGACAGCAACGAGGCCGTCAAGGAATTTTGCGAGCTGCAATACGGGATCGACATGCCCATGACGCAAATCACGCATGTCCGGGGGCAGGGCGCGCACCCGTTCTATGCCTCTCTGCGCAGCAAGACCGGGTTTGAGCCGCGCTGGAATTTTAACAAGGTGTTGATCGGGCCGGATGGCGCGGTGGTCGGTACGTATCCTTCGGGCGTCGATCCGCTGTCTGGCGAGATCACTGGCGCGGTCGAGGCGCTGCTGCAATGAAAGATCACGCGCTCGTTGCGTGCGAGAACCGCGAGAATGCCGCGATCACGGTCTATTATGACGGGGCATGCCCGCTTTGCCGGGCGGAGCTGTCGCATTACGCGCGCCGCGACCGCGAGGGGCGGCTGGGCCTCGTCGATGTCTCGCAAGAGGGCGCAAACCTGCCCGAGGGGCTGGGGCCCGAGGAGGCCAAGGCCCGTTTTCACGTGCTTACGCCGGATGCGCAACTGACCTCGGGGGCCGCGGCCTTTGCCGAGGTGTGGCGCCAGGTGCCGGGCTGGAAATGGGCGGCGCGAATTGCGCGCGTGCCCGGCGTGCTTCCGGTTTTGGAACTGGCCTATCGCGGCTTCCTCAAGATACGTCCCCAGATGGTCGGAGCGTTCAAACGCCTGTCACGGTCGTAGGCGCTGCGCCCTGAAATAGGCAAGCGGCGCGACCACGCGTTTTGCGCTGCTATCGAGGCGAATGGGGCAGACAGTGGCGCATCGGCGGCAATGCGACCTCCCCAAACCCGCGATGCTCATCACCCTTGGTTTTCAGGGCTGGTGCGCGATCTGATGGTGCTGGCCAAGGCCGCAGCCTAGGTTGCACTGTATCTCATGCTCTTTGATCATGGCCGCAGCCGGGCGTCAGAGCGGTGCGGTCTGTCCAATGCGGATCCCCAAAAGGAGAGCAGCCGGACCTCGACGGGCCCGGCTGCTCTGTTGTTTTCGCTGAAGGGCTTTACTGCGACAGCGCCGCGCCGCTGGTGATGAGCGACGGCACGAATTGCTGCAGCGCACGGTTCCAGCGCGTGATCGGCTGCTCGGCGATGAAGACCACGTCATTGGGGCGCAGCTGCATGCGTGTGGCCAGGATCATGTTGCTGGCATTCGATGCATCGAGGTGCCAGGCTGTCACCAGATCTGGCCGGCCCGGCTCGGGCGAGCCGCGCAGCACGTAAAGCTGATTGGGATTGGCCTTTTCAGTCGTGTACCCGCCGGTCTCGAACATCGCATCGGCCAGGGACGCCTCGCGCCCGAAGGGCAGGGCAAAGCGGCTGGGCGTGCGGAATTCGCCCGTCATGTAGACATAGTCGCGGTCGACGGCGTCCATCTCCATCTGGGCGCGGAAGTTGTCCCGGCTCTCGTCCAGCGCGTTGCGGCGCAGCGTCACCTCGGAGTTGAGCGCGTTCAGCGCCTGCACCCGTGCGCCTTGGCGGAATTCGGCAAGGCGGATCTGCTCTTCGAAATAGGCCTGCGCGCGGGCCAGCTCGTACTCGGTATCGACAAAGACGCTATCGCCATCGACGAGGCGACTTTTCTGCACATTGGGCCGGCTGAGATACTCGTTCAGCGGGATCTGGTAGAGCGTGCCGTCGCGGTAAATGCGGATTGACGCATAGTCGAGGTCGGACGTCGCGATGCCGCCCGCCGCGGCCAGTGCGGCGTCCAGCGTGAGGGGCGTCAGGCCCACAGGCACGACGGTCGGATTGCCCACGGCGCCGCCCAGGGACACGCGCTTGGAGTTGAATTCGGCGATCTCGAGGCTGAAAGTCGGATCGATCTGGTTCTCGACAAGGCGCTGGAACAGCATCGCCTCGGCTTCTTCCAAAGTAAGACCGGCGAGGCGGACACGGCCCACATCGGGGATCGCGATGGCGCCGTCATCCTGCACCGTATACCCTTGGCGTGCGTTCTGCGCCGCCAGAAGACCGCTCAGCTCTTCGACGGTGTTGTTCCCGGCCGTCTTGGTCGCCAGGAGCAAAACATCGCCGACGCCGATCTCGTAGGGACCGGGGTTCACTTCGGGCAGCAGGCGGATTTCCATGTTGGCGGGCCGGTTCTGACGGTCGATCGACGGAGCGGGGCCGCCGCCGCCGGCGCTCATGCCGCCGCCGCTGCCGGCATTGGCAAAAAAGACGGCGGGCAATTCCTTGGGGCGGTAGGGCGCGCCGTTTGCGACACGCACAGAATCGGCTGTCAGCTTGAGAACGCGCACATCGTCGCCGGCATCGCTGACTTTGGGCGAGATATAGGCAACGCCGCAGCCTGTCAGGGCAGTCAGGCTGATCGCCAGGGCCAATCGTTTGAGCATGATGTCTCCGCCAAGTTGTGCTGGTGTCCCCCTTTGCCCTCAAACTGGGGCTTGTTGCAAGCCCGCTATGGCCCAAACGGATGCCGCTGCGCCCCGCTTGTTGCCCTCAAGCCGCAGGCTTTCGCGGCCCCGTGCATGAGGTGGCGACGCGGCATTCGCCTGGGAAGCGCTTGGGTGGCGGCCTTGTTGCGGGGGGCGGAACGCCTTATGTTTAGCGGCGCCGACGTGACGTCTGGCAGCGTTTTTTTTGGATTGCAGGGCTCGTATCTAACATGCGCAACTTGATCACGCGGGCGTTTGGCCGAAAAAAAGGCGCTGAGAGCGCCTCCGGCGCCGAAGCGGGCCGCACGGACAGGAGCGGGACCAACGACATCGATACGGCCCTGATCGCGCCCGCGCGCCCGCTTTACGCCATTGGCGATGTGCACGGGCGCGATGACCTGATCGAGCCGATGATCGAACGGATTGACGCGGATGCGGCGGCGCGCGGGTTCGATGCAGCAGATCTGATTTTTCTGGGCGATTACGTCGATCGCGGCCCACGCTCGGCCGAGGTTCTGGCGCGCCTGCGCGGTATGGCCGAGACGATGCCCGACATGGTCACCTGCCTTGGTGGCAACCACGAACGCATGATGCTGGATTTCCTCGATGATCCCGCCGGACGCGGCGCGCGCTGGCTGATCAATGGCGGGATCGAGACGCTGGCCAGTTATGGCGTGGACGGTCTGGATGCCAAGTCGCCGGGCAAGGCTCCGGTCGAGGACATGATGGAGGCCAGCGATGCGCTGGCCCGTGCGATGCCCGACGGGATGGCCGATTGGCTGCGCGCGTTACCGCTCTGGTGGCAGAGCGGGAACATGGTTTGCGTGCACGCGGCGATGAACCCGGCGCGCGCGCCCGAGGATCAAAAAGATCGCGCGCTGATCTGGGGTCACCAGGATTTCGGCGCCAAGCCGCGGCAGGACGGGCTATGGGTTGTCCATGGCCACACCATCGTCAAGGAGCCGTTGTTGGAGCCGGGCCGCATCTGCGTCGACACCGGCGCCTACGCCACAGGGCGGCTGACTGCGGCGGCGCTGACAGCAGGCGCATGCCGCTTTCTGTAGATCGCGCCACGTCTGGGACAGCCCATCCGCAACAGCGCCCGTACTTTTGATACCGCAGTCTGCGGCGACACGTGCAATCGTGCCGAACTTGGACCTATGCTACGCTTCAACACCCGGCGCCCGGCCTGATCCGCGCGCGAAGCATGAAGGGCGCGCGCATGGCGAACTGGTCATTTCATACCGACCGCGAATCGGTCATCGCCGAGCCGCATGCCCGACCGCCGATGCCCGCTTCACCCGGCGACACCCTTTTGCATCTGGGGCTTGGCTGCACCAGTGAGGCGCGGCTGGCGCTGTTTGGCCTCTTAGGGATCGACCCCGAACTGAAAAACGATCGCCATTGGAAGAAAGATTACGGTCGCTTCGGGCTGAAGCTGGAACAGCATACCGAATTCATGTCCATCACGCTGTTGGCTGCGAACGACGGAAAGAGCGCCGAGCTGACAGACCTGCTTAACCGTATCGCAGCGGTCGAGGGCGCCGAGGCGATCACGCTGACCCGCGTCGAGATGGCACCCGAAGGGACCAAGCCGATGCCACCGGCCCGCGCCTTCGGCGGCACCATGCGCGGCGGTATGGCGGTCCTTTCGACCCTGACGCCCGATCCTGCGGGTTTCATCGTTTATCATGTTCACGCACGGCCCGGATCGCCCGACGAGACGGGCCGCCGCGTGCAGCGCCTGATCGAGATGGAGACCTACCGCACGCTTTGCTTGCTGGGTCTGCCTCTGGCGCGGCGTACGGGCGAGAGCCTGGCGGGCGACGAGCGGCGATTGATCGAGGTGGTGGGCGCCATGGGCTCCGAGAGCATCGAGGGCGACGGCACGCTTTTCGAGCATCTGTCGCAGCTTTTGCAGAAAAGTAATGCGATGCGCGCCTCTACGCGTTTCCGCTTTTCGGCCAGCCTTGCCTATTACAATCTCGTCCAACAGCGCCTGACCTCGCTGGAGGAGGAGAAGCTGGACGATCTTCAAACCATCAGCGGTTTCGTCCGCTCGCGGTTGGAGCCGAGCATGGCGACGATCGACAGCACCGCCGCACGTCAGCGCACGCTGATCGACGATCTGTCACAGGCGCTGTCGCTGTTGCGCACGCGCATTGACCTGGCGCTGAACCGTGACAACCAGACGGTTTTGAAATCGCTGGATGCGCGCAACCGCAAGCAGGTGCTAATCGCGCAGACGGTCGAAGGGCTGTCGGCTGTCGCGATCTCTTATTACGCGGTTGGCCTTCTGTCCTACGTGCTGAAGGCGGCGGCACCCCATATCTGGCCGGGTATGCCGCAGACAACGCTGATCGCGATATCGGTCCCCATCGTGGTCGCAGCGGTCTGGATCACGCTCCACCGTCTGCGCGGGCGTTGGGAAAAGGGCGCATGAGCGCCCGCCGCATCACTCCGCCAAAAACGCCGTAATAACTTCTGCCACGTCCTCGGGCGCTTCTTCGTGCATGAGATGTCCCAGACCGGGCATCTTGCGCACCTGCGCATGGGGCATGCGGGCGGCGGCACGCTCGGACACCTCGGGCGGCACAGCGCGGTCGCGTGCGCCGGTCAGCATGAGCGTCCGGTTCTCGATCCGTCCCAGCTGTGCAAGCAGATCCTCCAGCGACCATTGCGACATCATGGCCAGCGTCGCGTCCACATGCGCGCGGTCTGAAACCAGCCGCTGATACAGCGCGATGCCCTCGGGCGGCAGCTTTGACCCCGTTCCCTCAATGAGGCGCGTGACACTCGCCGTCGACGAGGCCGTTGCGGCGAAAAGATCGGCAGTGAAGGGCGTCATGGCCAAGAGCTTGGCCAGCCGCGGGAACAGCCATCCGGCCACGCCCGAGAAATTCGACAGCGCCGCGTTCAGCGTCACGATGCGCATGTCCGGCCGCGCGATACGCAGCGCCAGATCCAGCGCGATGGCGCCGCCCGCCGAATGGCCGATCAGGGCGGCGGGAAGCCAGCCTTCCGCCGCGATCAGCTCGGCGATATCGGCGCTCATGCCCTCCAGCCCGCTGCGCTGGCGCGCGCCGGATTGAGTAAACCCCTGGCCGGGCAAATCGAGCGCGATGACGTGGAAGGAGTGCGCGAGGATGGGCATCAAGCCGCGCCAGCTATGGGTGGCGCCGCCCGCGCCGTGCAGCAGGATCAGCGTCGGCCCATCGCCCATCTCCTGCACATGCCAGCGATGCGGGCGGTGCAGGATCATCCGCGACTGCGCCGTGATGGGCCAGCCTTCACTATCCTGGGGCCAGCGCATGTTCAGCCGTCCATGACCGAGCGAACGGCCTCGGAAATGCGCCGCGCGTCGGCGCGCGGCAGCACGAAATAGGGGGCGTGCATCGCGCTTGCGAGCGTCTCCAGCGCCGTCTCGGGGCGTGCGCCCATATCGACGACCAGCGCGCTTGCGCCGCTGGCGGCGATGGCGCGGCCCATCTCGGCGGCATCCTCGCCGGCGCGCGCGCGGTCCGGGCTGCCATCCAGCGCGATATTGGCGCGCCCGTCGGTCAACAGGGCCAGTGTCGGCGTCATGCCCTTGGCCCGCGCGGCGCGGGCCAGCTCCATCGCGGCGCGCAGGCCATGAGCCAGGGGCGTGGCGCCGCCGCCGGGCAGGGCGGCCAGCTCCCGCTTGGTCCGCACGAGCGAGCGTGTGGGGGGCAGCAGCACCTCGGCCTCGGTGCCGCGAAAGCCGATCAGCGCCACGTGATCGCGCCGCGCATAGGCGGCGGCCAGCATCAGCTCGACCGCGCCTTTGGCCTCGGCGAGGCGGGTCATGGCCGCCGATCCCGACGCATCGACGACAAAGATCAAAAGGCGGTCCGCGCGTTCCTCGTAGCGGCGCAGGTGGATGTCGGACGGGCGTATATGCAGGCCGGCGTGGTCCGGGCGCTGCGCCGCGCGCGCCTTTTGCCATGGGGCGGCGGCGCGCAACGTGGCCACCAGATCGAGCCGGGCGGCGCCGCCGAGGCGCCCCTTGCGCGGTGTCAGGGGGCGGCCCCGCCGCTTGCCGGTCGTCTTGTCGCCGCTGCCCGATCCCTTGGCCTGCCGGGCCTTGCCTCTTGCGATGCGGGCCAGCATATCTTCGGGCAGGCGCGCCAGGATGGCCTCGATCAGAATGTCGTCCGGAAGTTGATCCGGCAGCTGATCGGGCAGGGCCTCCGGCTCGGTTTCGCTCTCGGGCGGGGTCTCGGGCGGCTCCGGCACCTCCGGGGGCGCCTCCTCCTCCATCTCGGGCAGGCAGGTGGCGCGGGGCGCCAGCACCAGCGTCGCCGCGATCTCGATATCCGCATCGCTCACGTCGGCGCGGCCCTCCAGCGCCGCGTGGGCGGACGCGGCGCGCATCGCGAGGCAGGCGGCGCGCGGGCTGGGCACGCCAAGGGCCTCGGCCAGCATGGCGATCCGGTGGATGTGATCTTCGCCAAGGCGGGGCAGGCGCAGGGGTCCGGGCAGGGTAGAGCGCAGGGGCGCGATATCCGCCAGGCTCAGCCCTTCCAGATCCAGCGCAAAGGCCAGCCGGTCGGTCAGCGCGGAGGGCGCGCCCTCATCTTCGCTGGCCGCCTCGTCGAGCGCAATCAGCGGATGCGCGTGAGTGCCGCTATCCATCATTGCGGCCAGCCGCGCGGCCAGTTCGGGGCGCGCCCGCTCGGCCATGGGCAGGATCAGAGGGCCATCATGCGCGGCCAGTCCGGCTTGCCGGACCATCCGGCCTGCGGCCAGCGTCGCGTTGAGGTCCAGCCCACCGAAAAGCGCGGCATCGTCGATATCGGGGCCAAGGCGCCGGGCGGGGCGGGGATAGCCTTTCAGCGCCGCAAGAAACGCATCACGCGCCGGGCCGCTGCGCGCGCGCAAGGTGATCCCGCCCAGACCGACGGGGTCCACCGCCAAAAGGCGCAGCGCCAGCATGGCGCGCGTCCAGCTGGGATGCTCATGGCGAACGGGGGCAGGCGCGGTGGGCATCAGCCCAGCACGGTCTCGATGACGCGGCCGACGCGCGCGCCAGATCCCGCATCATCCAGCGGATCGCGCCGCAGCCGGTGGCGCAGGGCCAGCGGCGCAACGGCGCGGATATGGCTGCGCGTGATGGCGGTGTCGTCGCGCCAGGCGGCATGGGCGCGCGCGGCCTTGAGGAGGGCCAGCTCGCCGCGCACGCCGTCCGATCCCAGTGCGATGCACAGCTCGGCCACGTCATGGAGGCACGCTTCGTCGGGCTTCAGCTCGCGCAGGGCGACACGCGCGCGCAGGATCTGATCGCGGATGGTGGCATCCTCGGCCTGCCAGCGCAGCATGAAGGCCGCCTTGTCATGATCGAACGCATCACGGCGGCGCAGCACCTCGACGCGGCTAGCAATATCCGTGGGCGATGTCACATCGACCGATAGGCCGAACCGATCCAGCAGCTGGGGGCGCAACTCCCCTTCCTCGGGATTGCCCGAGCCGACGAGGACGAAGCGCGCCGCATGGCGGATCGACAGCCCCTCACGCTCGACCACGTTCTCGCCCGATTGGGCCACGTCCAGCAGAAGATCGACGATGTGATCCTCCAGCAGGTTCACCTCGTCGATATAGAGGTATCCGCGATTGGCCTGCGCCAAGAGGCCCGGCTGAAACACCTTGGTGCCATCGACCAGCGCCCGCTCGATATCGAGCGCGCCGGTCACGCGGTCCTCGCTGGCGCCCAGCGGCAGATCGACGACGGGCGTCGGGATGCTGTGCGTGCGGGGCGAGGTGATATTGGCCCATGCGGGGCAATCGGAGGGCTTGGCCGCGTTGACCGGGCAGCCCTCGACCGCCGTGATCGGCGGCAGCAGCGCGGCGAGGGCGCGCACGGCGGTGGATTTGCCGGTGCCTCGATCGCCAAAGACCAGAACGCCGCCGATGGAGGGGTCCACGGCGGTCAGGATCATCGCCAGTTTCATCTCGTCCTGTCCGACGATGGCGGAAAAGGGGAATGGCTGGGTCATAGAGGCTCCGATGCGAGGCAGGAAGGATTGGGCGCCAGCGGCGAGACGCAGTTCCAGCTGCCCATGTCGGAATGGATGGCGAAGCGGGCGTACAGCTCTTCGCTGAACCAGTTTTCGGCGCGCACGGCGCGGATCGCCTCGGCATGGGGGCCGGTGCGGGCAAAGGCGGCCATGCTGGCGGTGTCGGGCCAGATCGAGAAGGTGACCTGATGCAGCCACGGCACTTCGCCGATGCCGATCTTGAACATGGTGCTGGTATTGCTGCCGATCACGCCCGAAATATCCGGCACGCGCCCCCAGAACCGGGCAAGCACCGAAGGGCGGATGGTGGCGCGTGTGAGGGCGGCAAGGGCGGTGCCTTCGCCTGCATCCGCTTGCGGTTGGAACGGCGCCTTGCCCGACCACGCGCCGCGCGATGAAAGAGGGCGCAAGAGGACGGTCCACGACTCGCTCGCCATGCTGCGGTAGCGGCCGAGGATGCCGCCCCCGGTCAGCGCAGCGCGCGCCGTGTCGGCATCGGGCCAGGTCGCGAGGATGGCGTAGACGCCCAGATTGGGGCGCGGGGTAAATCCTACGCCGGTGCCGGAGCCGCACAGTTTCCAAAAACCGATGCCGGGCACGCGCGCCATGGCGGGGCGCGCAAGCCCCATCATCGCAAAAGCCCACAGCCGCGCGCGCAGCCCATCGAAGCGATGGAAGGTGAGTGTCACGATTTGTCCCGTGTCAGGTATGTCCCGGTCAGGCGTATCCATGTCAGGCCAGATTCCCTGCGGCCTCCTTGTGGCGTAAACCTACCTTGACACATTGGACCTCTCATGGAAAGCGCGGAGTGTTTCGGATTCCCGTTTGTTTTCATGGTGCGGCTCGCGCTATCCGTCCGCACGAACAGGGTCATTGTAAATTAAACTGGACATATGTAGGCTGGGCGGGAATGACGCAACGCTCAGGTGATCCAATGTCCGCAGCCGGAAATATCGCGATCGTGGTCGGCGGCGGGCTTGGCGGTCTGGCGTCGGCCATGCGGCTGGGGGCCAAGGGCTATCATGTCACCGTTCTCGACCGGCTGGACCGGGCGGGCGGGCGCGGCAGCTCGATCACTGAAAGCGGCCACCGCTTCGATCTGGGGCCCACCATCGTGACCGTGCCGCAACTCTTCGAGGAGCTGTGGGCCGCGTGCGGCGAAGATTTCCGCAAGGATGTCGATCTGCGCCCGCTCGATCCCTTCTACGAGATCCGCTGGCCCGATGGCTCGACCCTCAAGGCGACGGGCGACACCGAGGCCATGGTGGCCGAGATCGCGCGGCTCAGCCCGCGGGACGTCAAGGGCTACCGCCGGTTTCTTGCCGATAGCGAGGCGCGCTACAGCTTCGGCTTCGAGGATCTGGGCCGCCGCCCGATGAACAAGCTGATGGATATCATCAAGGTGTTGCCCACCTTCGTACGGCTGCGCGCCGACCGGTCGGTGCATGCCCATGTCGCGGCCCGCGTCAGGGATCCGCGCCTGCGCATGGCGCTGTCGTTCCACCCGCTTTTCATCGGGGGTGATCCGTTTCACGTCACGTCGATTTATGCGCTGGTGTGCCATCTGGAAAAGGAATTCGGCGTCCATTACGCCGTGGGCGGCGTGCAGGCCATTGCCGATGCCATGGTGCGCGTGATCCGCAGGCAGGGCGGCATGGTGCGGCAGGGCGCCGAGGTGGACGAGATCCTGGTCGAGGAGGGCGCCGCCACCGGCGTGCGCCTGACCGATGGCACGGTGATGGGGGCCGATATCGTCGTCAGCAACGCCGATGCGGGCCATACCTATGACCGCCTGTTGCGCAACATGCCCAAACGCCGCTGGTCCCCGGCCAAGCTGAAGCGTCAGCGGTGGTCGATGGGCCTTTACGTCTGGTATTTCGGCACCAGGGGCACGGCGGATCAATGGCGTGATGTGGGCCATCACACGATCCTCAACGGCCCGCGCTACAAGGGGCTGGTCAATGACATCTTCATGACGGGCAAGCTGGCGGATGACATGAGCATCTATCTGCACCGCCCTACCGTCACCGACAAAGGCGCCGCGCCTGAGGGGGATGACACGTTCTACGCCCTCTCGCCCGTGCCGCATCTGGGCGGCAAGATCCCGGTGGACTGGGCCAGGGAGGCGCCGCGCTACCAGCGCAAGATGACCGCCGAGCTGGAGAAGGTCATTCCCGGTTTCGAGGACAAGCTCTCGGCCTCCATGGCCTTCACGCCCGAGCATTTTCGCGACCGCTACCTGTCGCCCTACGGCTCGGGATTCTCGATCGAGCCGCGTATTTTTCAAAGTGCGTGGTTCCGGCCCCACAACGTCAGCGAGGAGGCACGCGGCCTCTATCTGGTGGGCGCGGGCACGCATCCCGGCGCGGGCCTTCCGGGCGTGATCTCCAGCGCCGAAGTGCTGGCCAAGCTGGTGCCGGACGCGCCGCAGGTCGTGCAAAGGCTGGCGGCGGAATGAGCGCGCTGGGCTTATATCGTGCCAGGGGCCACGGCATCGCGCCGGGCGATCTGGCGCATTGCCGCGCAGTCATTCGCACCGGATCGCTGTCCTTTCATACCGCGTCCAGGGTGCTGCCCGCCGCCGTGCGCGACCCGGCGCTGGCGCTTTATGCGTTTTGCCGGCTGTCGGATGACGAGGTGGACGAGGGCGGAAACAAGGCGCAAGCGGTGCTGGGCCTTGGCCGGCGGCTGGACGCCGTCTATGCCGGCGCGCCCGGAGATACGCCCGAGGACCGCGCTTTTGCCGCTATTGTGGCGCGCTACAAGATGCCCCGCGCGCTGCCCGAGGCGCTGCTGGAGGGGCTGGCCTGGGATGCCGAGGAACGGCGGTATGAGAGCCTTGCCGATCTGAATGCATATTCGGCCCGCGTGGCCAGTGCCGTGGGCGCCATGATGTGCGTGCTGATGGGCGTGCGCGATGCGCATGCGCTGGCGCGGGCCTGCGATCTGGGCGTTGCGATGCAGCTGACCAATATCGCCCGCGACGTGGGCGAGGATGCGCGCGCCGGGCGGATCTATCTGCCCTTGCAGTGGTTACGCGAGGCCGGAATTGACCCCGAGGCGTTCATGGCCGATCCCACGCCCCATCCCGAGATCCGCGCCATGGTCGCCCGCCTGCTGGGCGAGGCGCGCAAGCTCTATCTCCGCTCGGAGGCGGGCGTGCCGCGCCTGCCGCGCCGCGCGCGCACCGGCATCTATGCCGCACGCTTCATCTATGCCGGGATCGGCGCCGAGCTGCGCAGGCAAGGCCACGATTCGATCACGCTGCGCGCCCGCACCGGAAAATTACAAAAGCTGGGCTGGCTGGGCAAATCGGCGGCCTATGCAGCGGGGTCGGCGCTGATGCCGCAGCCCGCGACGCTCTTTGCGCCGCCCTTGCCCGAAACGGCGTTTCTGGTTGATGCCGTGGCCGAGCGGGACGGCAGGGCGCCCGGATGGGGCATCGGGCGGACCGGCGCGCTGCTCCAGACGCTGGCCGATCTCAAGGCGCAGGACGCGATGGGGGGGCAGCAGGGACGGCGCGCTTGATCTTTCCGCGCCGATCCGAAAGGGTGCGTTTATGGATATCTCGCTCTTTGCCATTTTCCTTGCAGCCTGTTTTGGCGCCGGCGCCACGGGTGCTATGTTTCCCACGGGGCCATGGTATGAGCGCCTGTCGAAACCCTTATGGACCCCGCCAAACTGGGCCTTTCCCGTCATGTGGACGTCGATCTATCTGCTAATCGCGTTTGCGGGCGCGCGGGTGGCGCCGCTGGAGGGGAATGGATACGCGATGGCGTTCTGGGCGATGCAGATCGCGTTCAACACGCTCTGGACGCCGATTTTCTTCGGGCTGCGCCGCCTCAAGGGCGCGCTGCCTGTGATGGCCTGCCTTTGGGTGGCCGTGCTGGGCGCGACGATCACGCATTTTCAGCTGGATCTTTGGGCGGGCCTTGCCTTCGTGCCGTATTTCATCTGGGTCAGCATCGCGGGCGCGCTGAATTTCACCGTCTGGCGCCTCAACCCCAATGAAAAGCCCCTGCGCCCCGCCGAAATCGGCACCTAGCCGTCAGTCGAATCGCCAACGTGCCCGGCGCGGCACGCGAAAGGCCAGCATCGGCTTGACGAGGCGCGAGGCGAAGCGGTCGAGGTCGAGCGCTTCATGCACGCCTGTCACCTCCTCGCCGTTCAGCTGCGTTGTCACCGCCGAGCGCGAGTAGAAGGGCGCGTCCAGCATGGGTAGGACTTGCGTCGGCACCGTTCCCGGATCGGCGCGCGTCTCGCGCCGGATCTGCCAGAGCGTGCGCTTGAACGCGGTGCGCGGCGGCGCGTCGGTGACGCTGGCGCTGCCATCCGGCGCGATATGCACGGCGCAGTCCAGGCTGCTGCCATCGCGCAGCGCGGCATCATAGATGCAGGTCGTGCCCACGGATGTCGGATAGCGGCCCCACGTCCAGAAGCTGAAATCCTGTTCCAGCGCCCGCGTGCCGAAATTTGCGTCGAAATAGCCGTGCCCGGACCATGTGCCGCCGGGCGCATCCATCTCGACCTCGATCTGGCAGGACGGTGCGAAAGGGCGCCAGACATGGCTGCCATCCGGTGTCAGCGGCAGCTCGACGGATGTGACCGCCTCGGGCGTCAGCGTGACGCGCCCGCGCATGCGCGAGACGATGGGCGGGCCTGACACCTCGTCGATCTCGATGATCAGGCGCCCGCCGTCCCAGCGCATAGACGACGGGCCGATGGTCAGTTGATCGCGGCTCTGGCGCAGCGCGCTGCGGCCCCGGTCCGTCATAGCAAAGCGTCCGCCCGGCCCATAGGTGGCGACGTTGAGGCAGACGTGATTTTCGGGATCGCGCCGGCCCGACCACGCATACCAGGGCGAAAAGACCGATCCTATGAATCCGATGACCGAGATGGCGCGGGCGCCATCGTCGCTGATGCCGTCGACATACCACCAGGCATAACCATTGGGCGGGACGGCGAGGTTGAAGTTCGGTCCGTCAAGATCGCCTCGGCCGCATGCCGCCCGGAGAGGGTGGCCATCGGCAGGCCCGCCCCCGGATGCGCCCCGCCCCCCGCCAGGTAGAGCCCCGGTAGGCGCGTGCGCGCCGTCGGCCGCGCGAAGGCCGCCATCATCCCGTGCGGGGATCGCCCGTAGAGGGAGCCGTGGCTCTGCGGAAAGAGATGATTGAACATTTGCGGCGTGGTCAGCGCGTCCGCGCCCGGCGCGGGTGTCAGCCTGAGGCCGTGACGGGAAAGCGTGTCGCGTATGATCGTCAGGCATGTTGTCTGGTCCATTTGTGAGGAGGAGGGCGCGTCCGCCGGGCAGGGCGCCGCGTTCATGATGATCTCGAAGCGCTGAGAGCCTTCAGGCGGCGCGCTGATCCCGTGATCCTGCGCACAGATATAAAGCGTGGGATCGGGGTAGGTCTCGCCGCGCGCGAGGGCGCGAAATTCGGCCTCGGGATCGCTGTTGAAGAATACCGTGTGATGGGCCAGCGCCGGCCCTTCGGGTTTGGCCGCGAAGGCCAGCACATTGGCCGACAGGCTGCGCGGCAGGGTGGCGCGGACGGGCACCGCATGGCGCGCTTCTTGCCCGAGGGTGCCAGTGCGCAGAGCGTTCGGATCGCCGTTGAACAGAACGCTGGTCGCCTGATGGGTCTGCGTCGCGGTACGCACCGTGCAGGCCCGTCCGCTGGCGACCTCGATCCCCGTGACATCCGCGCCATAGTGAAACTCGGCGCCGCGCGCCTCGGCCAGCCGGGCAATCGTGGCGGCCAGCCGGTGCATGCCGCCCTCGATGCGCCAGACGCCTTGGGCTTCGGCGTGCCAGATCAGGCCCAGGATCGCGGGCGACGCATAGGGCGAGCCGCCGACATAAGTGGCGTAGCGCCCAAAGAGCTGCGCGAGGCGCGGCTCGGCGAATTCCTGGCGCAGCATCCCCGCAAGGCTGCGCATCGGCGCCATGGCGCGCGCGAGGCCCGGATCGCGCAGAACGCGGCCCGCCACCTGCATCGAACTAGGCTGCGCGGCCTGCATCATGGGCGCGTCGAACCCGTCATAGAGCCGCTGCGCGCGGCGGGAAAAACGCAGGAAATCGTCCCGCGCGCGGGTGCCGAAGGCCGCCTCGACATTCGCGGCGCTCTGCGCGGAGTCTGCATCGAGGTCCAGCATCGTGCCATCCGGCCAGTAATGCCGCGCGAGGATGCGCTGCGGCGTCAGCGTCAGATGATCGCTCAGCGATTCGCCCACATCGGCGAACAGCGCCTCGAAGACGGGCCGCATGGTCAGAACCGTCGGTCCCGCATCGACCGGGCCAAAAGCGGAGGGCAGCGTGCGCAGCTTGCCGCCGGGCGCGCCGTGCCGCTCCAGCACGGTCACCTTTCGCCCCGCATGCGCAAGGCGCAGTGCGGCAGACAGCCCGCCGATGCCTGCGCCAATGATGATGTCGGATGCCTGTGCGCCCATGTCTCTCACGTCCCATGTCTCGTTTCGATTATTGACAGATGAGCTGAAACTGTCCAGTTTAGTTTACAGATTGATATGTCGCGTAAAGCTGACAGGTCGCAATCATGCACAGATAAGGGTGGGGCATATGATGGCATTCTCGGACCGGATCGAGGCGGCGCTGGGCCTTGCCATCGCCAGATGCCGCACCCCCGCCGCGCCGCGCCGGCTGGCTTCGGCGCTGGATTACGCCGTCTTGCCCGGCGGCGCGCGCATCCGTCCCACGATCCTTCTGGGTGTCGCCGCCGCCTGCGGCGAGGACCGGCTCGAGATCGGCGATGCAGCGGCCACGGCGCTGGAATTCATCCATTGCGGCTCGCTCGTCCATGACGATCTGCCCTGCTTCGACGACGCGGACACGCGCCGCGGCAAACCGTCGGTGCATGTGGCCTACTCGCAGCCTCTGGCCGTGCTGACCGGCGACAGCCTGATCATCCTGGCGTTCGAGCAGCTGGCCCGCGTGGCCGAGATCGACCCCGTGCGCAGCGCGCGGCTGGTCATGACGCTGGCGCAGCATACCGGCATGCCGGGCGGCATCTGCGCCGGGCAGGGATGGGAAAGCGAGGCCGAGATTGACCTCGACGCCTATCACAACGCCAAGACGGCCGCGCTCTTTGTGGCGGCGACCCAGATGGGCGCCATCGCGGGCGGGCAGGAGCCGGGGCCATGGGCCGAGCTGGGCGCGCGGATCGGCGCCGCCTTTCAGATTGCCGATGATCTGCGCGACACGCTTTATGACGCCGAGACGCTGGGCAAGCCTGTAGGGCAGGACGATCTGAATGGCCGCCCCAATGCCGTGGCCTCCTTGGGCGTTGCGGGCGCGGTGTCCAAGCTGAAGGACAGCCTGAGCGGGGCGATCGCGTCGATCCCGTCCTGTCCGGGCGAGGCGATGCTGGCCCAGATGGTGCAGCGCTACGCCGAGAAGCTGGCGCCCGTGACACCTGCTGCGGCTCCCGCGCCTGCCCGGCGCACAGTTCCCGGAGAATAGGCGCGTGACCGAACTGCCCATCGCGCAGCATCCGGTCCGCCCTCCGCAGCGCCGCATCGTGGCGCGGCTCAATCACCTTCTGGCCTCGCCGCGTTTTCAGGCGCTGGCCGCAGGTCTGCCCGGCCTCCGCCGCCTCGTGCGCCGCGATGGCGAGGCGCTCTTTGGTCTCGTCGCGGGGTTTTGCAGCTCTCAGGCGTTGATGGCGCTGGTGCAGCTGCGCATCCCGGAGATGCTGCTGGACGCGCCGCTGAGCGCGCAGGCGCTGGGCCGCCGCTGCGCCATGCCGCCGGAGCGGATGGATGTCCTTTTGCGGGCCAATGTGGCGGGCGGCCTGCTGAAGATGACGCGCAAGGGTGATTTCGCCCTGACGCGCAAGGGCGCGGCGCTGGCTGGCGTGCCGGGCCTGCGCGAGATGATCCTGCATCACGATGTGCTTTACCGCGACCTCGCCGATCCCGTGGCGTTTTTCCGGGGCGAGACCGAGACCGAATTGGCGGGCTTCTGGCCCTATGTGCTGGGTGCGGGCGCAGGCGGCGATCCGGAACTTGCGGCGCGGTACTCGGACCTTATGACCCAAAGCCAGCGGATGGTTGCGGCCGATACGCTTGCAGCGGTCGATCTGACGGGCATTCGCCTGCTCATGGATATCGGCGGCGGCTCGGGCGCCTTTCTGCGCGCGGCCTGCGACGCTGCGCCGGACCTGCGCGGTCTGGTTTTCGATCTGCCCGAGGTGGTGGGCGCCGCGGGCGCCGATCCGGGGCCGCGCATTCGCGCCGCTGCGGGCTCGTTCACCTCTGATCCGCTGCCCGAGGGCGCGGATGCGATCAGCCTCATCCGCGTTCTTTACGACCATTCGGACCAGACGGTGGCGCAGTTGCTGGCCAAGGTTCATGCCGCGCTGCCTCCCGGCGGGCGGCTGATCATATCCGAGCCGATGACCGGCGGCGCGCGGCCCAGCGTGGCAGGGGATGTCTATTTCGCACTTTACACCATGGCCATGCGCACCGGGCGCGCCCGATCCGCCGACCGCATTGAGGCGCTGTGCAAGACCGCCGGATTTGCGCGCACGCAACGCCGGGTGGCGCGCCGACCCTTTGTGACCAGCGTCATCATCGCCGAAAAGTGTCAATCCAAGTTGACAGATAATAATGTCAGGTTAAACTGACATAACGCGGTGGGAGGATGATTCCACGATCCCACCCGCTACCAGGGAGAGGAACGGCAGTTGCAAACTCAAGCGGTACTTCTGACAGGACCAAAGGCGCTGGAGGTCCGCAACGTGGGCCTCACCGCACCCGGCCCCCAGGATATCGTGGTCGAGATTGCACATTCGGGCATTTCTACAGGCACCGAGAAGCTTTTCTGGTCCGGTGACATGCCGCCCTTTCCGGGAATGGGCTATCCGCTGGTTCCCGGCTACGAGGCGATGGGCGAGGTCGTCGAGGCGGGCGCCGATACAGGCTACCGCGTGGGCGAGACGGTGTTCGTCCCCGGCTCCAACTGTTTTGACGGCGCGTTCGGCCTCTTTGGCGGCGCCGCGCGGCGCTTGGTGGCACAGCCCGGCCGCGTGACCCGCATAGATCGCGGTTTCGGCGCCGAGGGCGCGCTGCTGGCTCTGGCCGCGACGGCGCGGCACGCCATGGCGGGGCAGGGCAAGGCCGTGCCGGATCTCATCATCGGCCACGGCACGCTGGGCCGCCTTCTGGCGCGGCTGACCATCGCGGCAGGCGCCCCGGCGCCCACCGTCTGGGAGCTGTCCCCGTCCCGCATGACCGGCGCCAATGGTTACGAGGTGATGCATCCCGATGCCGACCCGCGCCGCGACTACGCCTCGATCTATGACGCCTCCGGCGCTCCCGACATGCTGAACACCCTCGTCGGGCGCCTTGCGCGCGGCGGCGAGATCGTTCTGGCCGGTTTTTACACCGTGCCGCTCAGCTTTGCCTTTCCGCCCGCGTTCATGAAGGAGGCGCGGCTGCGTGTCACCGCCGAATGGACATCGGGCGATCTGACCGCCACCCGCGCCCTGGTCGAAAGTGGCGCCCTCTCGCTTGCGGGGCTGATCACGCACAAGGCCGATAGCACTGATGCGACCCGCGCCTATGAGACGGCATTCACCGATCCCGATTGCCTCAAAATGATACTGAACTGGAAGGACGCGTCGTGAAAGATGAAGTTCCAAATCTGAAAGATTTCGACAAGCGCCTCCGCGACGAAGCCGCCGAAGAGCCCAATCTGGAAGTGCGGCAGGACGCGCCCACATCCAAGACGCAGATCATCGCGATCTACGGCAAGGGCGGCATCGGCAAATCCTTCACGCTCGCCAATCTCAGCCACATGATGGCCGAGCAGGGCAAGCGCGTGCTGCTGATTGGCTGCGATCCGAAATCCGACACGACCTCGCTGCTCTTTGGCGGCAAGGCGTGCCCCACGATCATCGAGACCTCCGGCAAAAAGAAGCTGGCGGGCGAAGAGGTCAAGATCGGGGATGTCTGCTTCAAGCGGGGCGGCGTCTTTGCCATGGAGCTGGGCGGGCCAGAGGTTGGCCGTGGCTGCGGCGGGCGCGGCATCATCCATGGCTTCGAGTTCTTGGAAAAGCTGGGCTTTCACGATTGGGATTTCGATTATGTCCTGCTGGACTTTCTCGGCGACGTGGTCTGCGGCGGCTTTGGCCTGCCCATCGCGCGGGACATGGCGCAGAAGGTGATCCTGGTCGCGTCCAACGACCTGCAATCGCTTTATGTGGCCAACAATGTCTGCTCGGCGGTGGATTACTTCCGCAAGCTGGGCGGCAATGTGGGCGTCGCGGGGCTGGTCATCAACAAGGATGACGGCTCGGGCGAGGCGCAGGCCTTTGCCAGCGCGGTCGACATCCCCGTTCTGGCCGCCATTCCGCAGGATGACGATCTGCGCAAGAAATCGGCGAATTACCAGATCGTCGGCACGGACAAGTCCCAATGGGGAGGTCTCTTTGCCGCGCTTGGCGATGCCGTCGCGCTGGCTCCGCCCGTGCGTCCGACGCCGCTGGATCAGGACGGCCTGCTGGCGCTTTTCGACGCCAAGGATACAGGCGGCGATTACCAATTGGTGCCCGCCACCGATGCCGACATGCGCGGCAAGAACGCCGTCATCCGCGAAACCCTCGAGGTTATCTACGATGAGGCGTGATCCTCATATCATAGGCTCGGAGGCCCGTCATGGATGATGCCGGACGCCAGGGCTATGAGGTCAGCTATGACGCGGACGGGGCGGTCTCCGTCACCGAAGCGCCCGCCGGCGCGCCCGAGATGATGTCGGTTGCGGCGCTGAAATCGCCCGCCGAGTTCCGCATTCCCGAGCTGCCCGCAGCCGACGTGCCCGCCGCTGAAGTTCAAGCCACGGCGCTCGAGGGGGGATGCTCGGCCGGGGCCGAGACGATGCGCGAAGCGGCCCGCAAGGCGGGCGCGTCTGATGTGCTCGATCAATATGCCAAGGACTATCCCACCGGCCCCCATGACAAGCCGCAATCCATGTGCCCCGCCTTCGGCAGCTTGCGCGTGGGCCTGCGGATGAAGCGGGTCGCGACGATCCTGTCGGGCTCGGCCTGCTGCGTCTATGGCCTCTCGTTCGTGTCGCATTTCTACGGTGCGCGCCGCTCGGTCGGCTATGTGCCGTTCAATTCCGAAACGCTCGTGACCGGCAAGCTCTTCGAGGATATCCGCGAGGCGGTGCATGACATGGCCGATCCGGCCAAGCTGGATGCGATCATCGTCACCAACCTCTGTGTGCCCACTGCGTCGGGCGTGCCGCTGCGCCTGCTGCCGCCGCAAATCGACGGCGTGCGCGTGGTCGGCATCGACGTGCCGGGCTTCGGCATCCCCACCCATGCCGAGGCCAAGGACGTTCTGGCCGGCGCGATGCTGAAATACGCCCGCGAAGAGATCAAGGCAGGCCCGGTGCAGCGCCCCGCGTCGGGCAAGTCCGACCGCCCGACCGTGGCCCTCCTGGGCGAGATGTTTCCGGCGGACCCGATGATGATCGGCGCGATGCTGGCCCCGATGGGCCTGGCCGCTGGCCCCGTGGTGCCAACCCGCGAGTGGCGCGAGCTTTACGCCGCGCTCGATTGCGGCGCGGTCGCCGCTATCCATCCCTTCTACACCGCCTCGATCCGCGAGTTCGAGGCCGCCGGGCGCCCCATCGTTGGATCGGCCCCTGTGGGCCATGACGGCACCGCCGAGTGGCTGGCGAATATCGGCGCAGCCTTCGGCATCGGCGCGGGCCAGATTGCCGCCGCGCAAAACGCTTTCCTGCCCGCCATCAAGGGCGCGCTGGCCGCAGCGCCCATCAAGGGCACCGTCACGCTTTCGGGCTACGAGGGCTCGGAGCTTCTGGTCGCGCGCCTTCTGATCGAGAGCGGCGCAGATGTGCCCTATGTCGGCACGGCCTGCCCGAAAACGCCCTGGTCTGCGGCGGATGTCGACTGGCTGCGCAGCAAGGGCGTGACGGTGAAATACCGCGCCTCGCTGGAGGATGATTGCGCCGCGATGGAGGGGATCAAGCCGGATCTGGCCATCGGCACGACGCCCGTCGTGCAAAAGGCCAAGGAGTTGGGCATCCCGGGCCTCTACTTCACCAACCTGATTTCCGCGCGGCCCCTGATGGGCCACGCCGGTGCCGGATCGCTGGCCGAGGTCATCAATGCGGCCATCAGCAACAAGGACCGGATGAAGGATATGAAAGCCTTTTTCGAGGGTGTGGGCCATGGCGACACCGCCGGCGTCTGGGAGGGTTCTCCCAACCTGCACCCGCGCTTTCGCGAGCTGAACGCCAAGAAGCTGGAAAAAGCCGCCCGTGCCCGCGCCGCAGAGGAGATGATCTGATGCTGGTTCAGGACTTGAGCATGACTGTGTCGCAGCGGGCGCCAACCCCCACACGCTGCTATACGTGGGGGCCAGCCCCCACACCCCCGGGATATTTTTCGCAAGAAGAAATGGGGGGGCAGGGCTGATGCTGGTTCAGGATCACGATCGCGCAGGCGGCTATTGGGGGGCGGTCTATGCCTTCTGCGCCACCAAGGGATTGCAGGTGGTGATCGACGGCCCCGTGGGCTGCGAGAACCTGCCGGTGACGTCCGTTCTGCACTATACCGACGCGCTGCCGCCCCATGAGTTGCCCATCGTGGTGACCGGGCTGGCCGAGGAAGAGATGGGGTCGGGCACCGAAGAGGCGATGAAACGCGCCTGGAAGGTTCTGGACCCCGCGCTGCCTGCGGTCGTGGTCACAGGCTCGATCGCCGAGATGATCGGCGGGGGCGTGACGCCCATGGGAACGAATATCCAGCGCTTCCTGCCGCGCACCATCGACGAGGACCAGTGGGAAAGCGCCGACCGCGCGATGACCTGGATGTTCACCGAATTCGGCATGACAAAGGGACGCATGCCCAAGGAGACGAAACGCGAGGAGGGCGCGGCGCCGCGCGTCAATATCCTGGGGCCGATGTATGGCACGTTCAACATGCCCTCGGATCTGGCCGAGATCCGCCGCCTCGTCGAAGGAATCGGCGCCGAGGTCAACATGGTCATGCCCCTGGGAGCGCATGTGGCCGAGATGCGGGGCCTTGTGAATGCGGACGTCAATATCTGCATGTATCGCGAGTTTGGCCGGGGCCTCTGCGAAGTGCTGGACAAGCCCTATCTTCAGGCGCCCATCGGCATCGACAGCACTACGAAATTTTTGCGCAAGCTGGGCGAAATGCTGGAGCTCGATCCCGAGCCTTTCATCGAGCGCGAGAAGCATTCGACCATCAAGCCCGTCTGGGATCTTTGGCGCTCGGTCACGCAGGATTTCTTTGCGACCGCATCCTTTGCCGTGGTCGCGAACGAGACCTACACGCGCGGCATCCGCAAATACCTGGAGGACGATCTGGGCTTTCCCTGCGCGTTCGCCACGTCCCGTCTGCGCGGCAAGAAGACGGACAATGACGAGGTGCGCGCGCAGCTTCATGCCAAGCGGCCGCTCGTCGTGCTCGGCTCGATCAACGAGAAGATGTACCTGGCCGAGATGAAATCGGGCCATGGTCCTGCGCCCAGCTTCATTCCTGCCAGCTTCCCCGGCGCCGCCATTCGGCGCGCCACCGGCACGCCCTTTATGGGCTATGCGGGCGCCACCTATCTTTTGCAGGAAGTGTGCAACAGCCTCTTCGACGCGCTTTTCCACATCCTGCCGCTGGGCACCGAGATGGACGCCGCCGAGGCGACGCCGACGACCCTGCGGCGCGATTTTCCCTGGGATGCGGACGCGCAGCGCCGCCTCGACGAGATCGTGGCCTCGCACCCCATACTGACCCGTATTTCCGCGGCCAAATCCCTGCGCGACGCCGCAGAGAAGGCCGCACTGGCGGGCGGCGCCGAACGCGTCGTTCTGGAAACCGTCAACCGTCTGCAACCCAGCACTGGAGGTGTAAAATGAGTGATTTCACAAGCGACATGAAGGGCATGCGCACGCAATCGCGCGAGGCGGCCAACCGGCGCGAATTCATCGCGTATTTCGCGGTCATTTTCGTCGTCTCGCTGCCGGTGGCCTGCATCACATGGGCGCTGACCGCCGCGCGCCACATGCGCCTGCCGCAAAAGTCACCGCTCCGCACCGCGTGGAGCGAGGCCAGCGTGATCACTTCGATGATCCTGTCGGCCTGACCCGAGGGGTCCAAGGTTTTGCGCCTCCCCCAAAGGGGCGCGAATGAAGGGCAGGGGGTTGGCCCCTGTCACCCCGCCGTGGGGGCGCTACGGCATCAGTTCACTTCTCCGGAGGAAATACCATGGCTGATAAAACCGACCTGTCCTTTACGGGTCTCACTGACGAGCAAGCCCAGGAGCTGCACTCGGTGTATATGAGCGGGTTCGCGATCTTCACTGCGATCGCTGTCGTCGCTCATATCCTGACGTACATCAAGCTTCCTTGGTTTGCTTGGTAGGAGAGAACCCCATGGCACAGTTTTACAAGATCTGGCTGATCTTCGACCCGCGCCGCGTTTTCGTGGCTCAGGGTGTCTTTTTGTTCCTGCTGGCGGTGATGATTCACCTCGTCCTGCTCAGCAACCCGCAGACCAATTGGTTCGAGCGGGCTTTCGGCACGGAAATGTCGGCTGAATAAGCCCGGCGATCGCAACAACATCAGCTGCGGGCGGGGACATTCCCGCCCCGGCAAACCAGACACGCAATAACGACGCATCGATCCCGTCCTGCCGCGCCATGGTGCCGCGGGGCGCAATTTGGAGACGCAAGATGGCACTGCTCAGCTTCGAAAGAAAATACCGCGTCCGGGGTGGGACGCTCGTCGGCGGTGATCTATTCGATTTCTGGGTAGGTCCCTTCTATGTCGGATTCTTCGGGGTCACGACGATCTTTTTCTCGGCCCTCGGCACGCTTTTGATCTTTATCGGCGCGGCCCAGGGGGACACCTGGAACCCGTGGTTGATCTCGATTGAACCGCCGGCATTGGAGGTGGGTCTCGGCATGGCGCCGCTGGCCGAAGGCGGCTTGTGGCAGATCATCACGATCTGCGCGACGGGCGCCTTCATCAGTTGGATGATGCGCGAGGTCGAGATCTGCCGAAAACTCGGGATGGGGTATCACGTGCCCTTCGCCTTCGGCGTCGCGATCCTGGCCTATGTCACATTGGTGATCATTCGCCCGATCCTGATGGGCGCCTGGGGACATGGATTTCCCTATGGCATCTTCAGCCATCTCGATTGGGTGAATAACGTCGGCTACGCCTATGGCAACTTCCACTACAACCCGGCCCATATGGTCGCGATCAGCTTCTTCTGGATCACGGCCGTCGCCTTGGCGCTGCACGGATCGCTGGTCCTGTCCGCGGTCAATCCCGGCAAGGGCCGCCAGATCGCATCGCCCGACCACGAGGACACCTATTTCCGCGATTTGATCGGCTATTCGATCGGGCCGCTCGGCATCCACCGCCTGGGCCTTTTCCTGGCGCTGATGGCAGGCTTCTGGAGCGCGGTCTGCATCGTGATCTCGGGCACCATCTGGTTCGACCAGTGGATCGTCTGGTGGGACTGGTACTACGAGCTGCCCTGGTGGGTGGACCTTTAAGGAGGATATGAGCAATGGCTGAATATCAGAATATCTTTACTCAGGTCCAGGTGCAGGGACCGCCCGAAATGGGCATGAGCATGGCAGACGGCGCCCCCATGCGGGGGCGCACCAAGAAGGCCCGCTTCAACCGGCTCTATGGCCTTTTCGGCAATGCGCAGGTCGGCCCGGTTCACCTGGGCACCTTCGGTCTGATCGGTGTCATCGGCTTCGGCATGTGGTTTTTCATCATCGGTCTGAACTTCTGGGATCAAGCCGGCTATTCGCCCGGTGTATTCCTGCGCGATCTCTTCTGGATGTCGCTCGAGCCGCCGGGGCCGGAATACGGGCTGGGCATGGCGCCGCTGCAAGAGGGCGGATGGTGGCTGATCTCCAGCTTCTTCTTTCTGGTCGGCGCCGTGGCCTGGTGGGTGCGCACATATCGCCGCGCCGAAGAACTGGGCATGGGCAAGCATGTGGCCTGGGCGTTCCTGTCGCTTCTGTGGCTGATCTTCGTGCTCAACCTCTTCCGCCCGATCCTGATGGGATCGTGGTCGGTGGCGGTACCCTACGGTGTGTTCTCGCATCTCGACTGGACGAACCTTTTCTCGCTGACATGGGGCAATCTTTTCTACAACCCGTTCCATGCGCTCTCGATCGTGTTCCTCTATGGCTCGGCGCTGCTCTTTGCGATGCATGGCGCCACGATCCTCGCGGTCAGCCGGTTCGGCGGCGAGCGCGAGATCGAGCAGATCGTGGACCGGGGCACAGCGTCCGAGCGTGCCGCGCTTTTCTGGCGCTGGACCATGGGCTTCAACGCCACGATGGAAGGTATCCATCGCTGGGCCTGGTGGTTCGCCGTGCTGACGCCGCTGACGGGCGGAATCGGCATCCTGCTGACGGGCACGGTCGTTGAAAACTGGTTTGTCTGGGCGCAGATCCATGGCTACGCGCCGCTGAACTGAGGAGTAGGATCATGACGGAACAAGACGACTATCTGCGCACCGGCAATCGCAATTTCCGCCTGACTGCCGATGTCACCGCCCTGATGCTGAAAGGGGCGGGCTACGCTGCCCTCTTCTGCTTCGCGATCTTTTTGATCGGATGGGTCTTTGTCTTTGTCGCGGGCCTTCTTCCCGAGGATAGCAAGCTGGCACCGGACCCGACGCCGACCTCGTCGCTGGTCTCGCCGGAGGCGCGCGGCCTGGCCTGACGCTGATGATTTGACGGGCGCCGCGTGATGCGGCGCCGGTCTCCGCCGGATCGGGCGTCTTCCCGGACGTCCGGTATCCTGGGGGGCGCGGGCCGGCCCGCATATCCCCGGTTCCCTTCCTGTTGGCGACAGGAGCCCGGCGCCGCGATGCGCGCAAGCCCTCTCGCGGCGCCGGATATCAGCCACCCTCCCGGATGCGTGTCCCCTCTTCCCGGACGCATCCGGGCAGGAGGCGGGCGCGGACGGCCATGGCGCCGGTCCAGCCAGTCTGAGGAGACGCATCATGACTGCCTCGCACAGCCCCATACTCGACCGGATCGCAGGCCCGTCGGACCTCAAATCGCTAAGTGACGGCGATCTTGGCGCCTTGGCGACTGAGCTGCGCCGCGAGGTGATCGAGGCGGTTGCCGTCACGGGCGGGCATCTGGGATCGTCGCTGGGCGTGGTCGAAATGACGGTGGCGCTTCATGCGGTCTTCGACACCCCGCGCGACAAGCTGATCTGGGACGTGGGCCATCAATGCTATCCACACAAGATCCTGACCGGGCGCCGGGACCGTATCCGCACCCTGCGTCAGGAGGGCGGGCTCAGCGGCTTTACCAAGCGCAGCGAGAGCGTATTCGACCCGTTCGGCGCTGCCCATTCCAGCACCTCGATTTCCGCCGCGCTCGGCTTTGCCGTGGGGCGCGACATGGGGATGGAAACGGGCGACTCCATTGCCGTCATTGGCGACGGCTCGATCAGCGCGGGCATGGCCTATGAGGCGATGAACAACGCCGGCGCCGAAGGGCGGCGCCTGTTTGTCATCCTCAACGATAACGAGATGTCGATTGCGCCCCCGGTCGGCGCCATGTCCAGCTACATGTCGCGCCTGTCGGACGGCCCCCTGGGCAAGCTGGGCAAGCTGGGCGAGGGGCTGGAGGCGCGTCTGCCCGGCCCATTGCGTGATCACGCGCGCCGCGCGCGCGCGCTCGTCACCGGGCATTCGGCCAAGTCGGGAACGCTCTTCGAGGAACTCGGCTTTGACTATATGGGCCCCATTGACGGGCATGACATGGGACAGCTCCTGGCGGTACTGCGCACGGCGCGCACCCGCGCCACTGGGCCGGTTCTCATTCATTGCTGCACGGTCAAGGGCAAGGGCTACGCCCCCGCCGAAAGCTCGGCCGACAAATATCACGGCGTTTCTAAATTTGACGTGGCCAGCGGCGCGCAGGCCAAATCCCGGCCCAATGCGCCCAGTTATACCAAGGTTTTCGGCGCGGCATTGGCCGATGAGGCGTCGCGCGATGCGCGCATTGTAGGCGTCACGGCGGCCATGCCTGCGGGCACGGGCCTCGACATTCTGGCGGATCGATATCCGGCGCGTGTGTTCGATGTCGGCATCGCCGAGCAGCATGGCGTGACCTTTGCCGCCGGTATGGCCGCGAGTGGCCTGAAGCCCTTTTGCGCGATTTATTCGACCTTCCTGCAGCGCGGGTACGATCAGGTGGTGCATGACGTGGCGCTGCAAAACCTGCCGGTGCGCTTTGCCATTGACCGCGCGGGCCTTGTGGGCGCGGATGGCGCGACCCATGCGGGCGCGTTCGATATCGGATACCTGACCGCGCTGCCGAATTTCACTGTGATGGCCGCCGGCGACGAGGCCGAGCTGATGCATATGGTGGCCACCGCCGCCGCGCATGATGCAGGACCGATCGCGTTTCGCTATCCGCGGGGCGAGGGGACGGGCGCGCCCCTGCCCGAGCGCGGGCAGATCCTCGAGATCGGCAAGGGCCGCATCGTGCGCGAAGGCAGCGATGTGGCGCTGCTCAGCTTCGGCGCGCATCTGGGTGAATGTCATGCAGCCGCGGCCCGGCTGGAGGCGCAGGGCATTTCGGCAACCATCGCCGATGCGCGCTTTGCCAAGCCGCTGGACCGCGCATTGATCCGGCAGCTCTTGCGCCATCATAAGGCGCTGATCACCGTCGAGCAGGGCGCGCGGGGCGGCTTTGGGGCCATGGTGCTGCACGATCTGGCGAATGACGGCCTTCTGGACGGGCGCTGCCAGCTGCGCACCATGACGCTGCCCGACCGCTTCATCGAGCAGGCGGCGCCTGACGCGATGTATGCGGATGCGGGCCTCAGATCGGTGGATATCGCGGCGATGGCCGCGCAGGCGATGGGCAGGGATATTCTGGCGGCGCGGCGCTAAACACGCCTCACGCGGCGAAAATCGCCTCGGCGTGATCGGCCAGATAGATGCGAAGCCACGGGGTGAAACGCTGCGGCGCTGCGGCGATCTCGGCGCTAAGCTCCGCAAGGTCGATCCAGCGCGCCTCGGCCACCTCATCGGGGTTCGGCACCAGCGGCATGCTCTTGGGCGCATCGGCGGTATAGATCTCGACGCGCTCATCCTCGATCAGGCCGCCGCCCACATCCGCGCGATAGCTGACGCGGCCCCGATGGCGCAGCGATAGTCCGGTAATGCCTAACTCCTCGCCAAGGCGGCGCCCGGCACAGTCCAACGCGGTCTCGCCCCAATTGGGATGCGTGCAGCAGGTATTCGCCCAAAGGCCCGGCGTGTGGTATTTCGACAGCGCGCGGCGCTGGATCAGCGTGCGCGTGCCGCGCATCACAAAAACCGAGATTGCCTTGTGCGGCAGGCCGCGCCGATGCACGTCCATCTTCTCGACGGGGGTCAGCGTATCGCCGACCCAGGCGGGGATCATCACACTCATGTTCGCGTCACTGCCACCAAACCGGTCAGGTGGGCAAGGTTCTTGATGCCGATCTTGAGATGGGCAAGGGGACGCGCCTTAACCAGCGCCTTGTTCATATAGGCCTCGAAGGTCAGGCGCTGTACGTCGACATCGTGGCACAGCGATACGAACCGCTCGCGCCGCTCGTCCGAGCGGTAATAGGCGCGCTGCATGGCGCCGAGAACGCGAAAAACGCCCTTATGCTCGCGCATGAAGAGCTTGCGGGCGAGTTGCAGATCACTGGCCCGGCCAGAGGTGAGGCATGCTGCCGCCGCCGTGGCGGCGACGCGGCCCCCGACCATGGCGTAATAGATGCCCTCGCCCGAGGAGGGCGCGACGACGCCTGCGGCATCGCCGGCAAGCACCACATCGTGGCCATTGTCCCATTTATCCAGGGGTTTCAGCGGAATCGGCGCGCCCTCGCGGCGGATGGTGCGGCAATGCTCCAGCCCCGAGGCGACGCGCAGCGCGGCGGTCGCCTGTTTCAGATCGACTCCCGGCACCTCGGTGCCCATGCCGACGCTGGCCTGCGCGCCATGCGGGAAAACCCAGCCGTAGAAATCGGGCGAAATGGCGCCGTCATAGATCACGTCGCAGCGCGCGGGGTCATAGCCGGGACCAGCCTCAGCCGGGGCCTCGATGATCTCGTGATAGGCGATCACATAGGGGATCTTGTCGCCGCCCGGCACTTCGTGGCGGCCCACATTCGAGCGCGCGCCATCGGCGCCGATGATCAGTCTGGTGCTCAGTGATTTCGTCTCGCCCGAGGCCTTGCAGCGGTAATTGACATGCGTGCCGCTATCGTTGCGTTCGATGCCGGTATAGGTGCCGGTGATCCGGTCGGCGCCCGCCCCCTCGGCACGGACGCGCAGGAATTCGTCGAAATGCTCGCGGTCGACCATGCCGACATAGCCGTTCTCGATGGGAATATCGACGCGGCGCCCGGTGGGCGAGATCATGCGCGCGGTGCTGATGCGTGCCACGATCTGTTCGTCCGGGATGTGAAAATCGCGGATCAGGCGGGGCGGCACGGCGCCGCCGCAGGGCTTGATCTTGCCCGCGCGGTCGATAAAGGCGACCTTGTGCCCCGAGCGGGCGAGGTCTTCGGCGGCTGTGGCGCCACTGGGGCCACCCCCTACGACGATGACGTCATACATTTTCATTCTCCCGCAACTGCATAGGGGTGGGCCGGCGCACGCGATATGATGCGCATCGCCATGAGGGCGGCCGCGATGAAAAGCGCCGCCTCGATCGTGAATACCGTCCCGAAGGCCTGCGCGTCGCCGATCTGCGCCAAACGCATCAGATCGACCAGCGCCGCGCCGGTCAGCCCGCCAAAGCCCGCAGCCACGGCCTGCGCCGCGCCCCAAAGGCCCATGCGCGTGCCCTCGCGCCGCGTGCGCCCTTCGCCTGCCAGCGCCATCATCGAGCCGATGGCCGCGACCGCGAACATGCCGTTGAAGAAGCCCAGCGTAATGACCAGCGGGCTGAGCAGAGCTACAATGCCGAGCGTACCGATCAGCGAGATCAGGCAGAGCGCCGCGCAAGAGCCGAGGCACCCTGCGATGACCCATGTGCGCAGCGCGCCGCGTTTCAGCCCCGTCGCCACGATGCCGACCAGCAGCATCCCGAGGAACGTGCCGCCGTTCTGCATGCCGCTGAGGCTGGTGGTTTGGCCGGGGGTGAGGCCGAAGACGAGGCCGGCAAAGGGCTCGAGGATCAATTCCTGCATGAAATAGGCGGTCATCGAGAGGAAAACGAAGATGGTGAAGGCTCGCGCGCGCGGCTCGGCCCAGATTTCAGCCAGACCCTCGCGAAAGGGCAGCGCCTCGGGCTCGGGCTGAACGGTCACGCGCGCCTCGATGCCCCAGACGGCGAGGAGGGTTACCGCGCAGACCATCAGCGACACGGCGCCAACGATCTTCAGCAGAAGGGCAGGCGAATAGGGGTGCAAGAGGCTGCCGACGACGCCCGCCGTCATGGCGATGCCGAAGATCATCATCAGCCAAGTGATGGTGGCCGCCGCCGCGCGGCGATGCGGCGCTGTGCCGGAGGCCAGAAGCGCCAGAAGCGATGTGCCCGACGCGCCCACCCCGAGGCCGATCAGCGCATAGGCCAGGATCGACAGCGCGAGGCCCGCCCAGTAGGATGATTGCAGCAGAACGACGCCGCAGGCGGCGCCGAAACCGCCCAGTGCCAGGATGGCCATGCCGCCGATGATGAAACGGGTGCGGTTGCCCCCGGTATCCGAGCGAAAGCCCCATTGCGGGCGCGTCAGCTGGATCCCGTAATGCAGCGCCACCAGAAGGCCGGGCAGGACGGCGGGCAGGGCCAGCTCGACCACCATCAGGCGGTTGAGCGTCGAGGTGGTCAGCACCACGATGGCGCCCAAGGCGGCCTGAACCAGCCCCAGCCGCGCGATCTGGATCCAGCCGAGCGTCATGGCGCAATCCCCAGCGTGCGGATCGCCAGCGCGGTGATCAGCATGCCCGCGACATAGAGCATGACGCCGGTTCCGTTATACCAGGGTGCGAGGCCCTTCGGGTCACGCAGAAGTTTGCGCATCGCCAGCATCTGCAGTCCCAGCACCGCCGCCACGCCGAGCGCGTGCAAGGGGCGGTCCCAGAGCATCAGAAGCGCGATCATGACCGCTTGCGGCACGGCCATGACGATGCAGGCGACGCGGGCCGCCGTCTCGGGTCCGAGAGTGGCGGGTAGCGAGCGGACACCCGTCTCAAGATCGCCTTTCAAAGCCTTGAAATCATTAAGAGTCATAATGCCATGTGCGCCGATAGAATAGAGCAGGGCGGCTGTGATCACATAAACGCTGGGCGCCCCGGCGGACATGACGGCGGCGCCGGTGAACCATGGCAGGCCCTCGTAGCAGAGCCCGACGAGGCCCGGCCCCCAGATGCCCGAGCGCTTGAGGCGCAAGGGCTGGGCCGAATAGGCCCAGGCACCCGCGACGCCGACCAAGGTGGCGCCGAAGCCCCAAGGCCCCAACTGCCAGCCGACGAGCAGCGCCAGCGCTGACATGGCCCAGGCGATCCAGAGGCCCCAGCGTCCGGGGATCTGGCCCGAGGGGATGCCGCGATGCGGCTCGTTGATGGCATCGACATGCCGGTCGCACCAGTCATTCGCAGCCTGACTCATGCCGCATACGATGGGACCGGCCAAGATGACGCCCAGCAGTATCGTGCCCCATTGCCCTGCAGGTGACACGCCCGCCGAAACGCAGCCGATCCCGTAGGCCAGCATGGGCGGCGCCCATGTGACCGGCTTGATCAGCCGCAGGACGGCCAGGGGGCGTGGGTAAGAGAGTGAGGGGGAGGAGGCGAGCGCGGTCATGCTGTAAACTTAGCCTGACATTCGCCGAGTCGGCAAGTGTAAACTTAGGCTGACAGCGGTCGCTCCGGCGGCTCAGCTTTCCTTGGCGAGCATGCCGTATTTGCGCAGCTTGACGTAAAGGGATTGGCGCGACAGGCCCAGCATGTCGGCGGCTGCAACGCGGTTGTTGTTGGTCAGCTGGATCGCCGTTTCAATACACATCTTTTCGACCACATCGGTGGTCTGGGACACGATTTCCTTGAGCGTGGCGCTGCCGACCAGTTCCATGATCGGGCGCGCGTCGTCATCGGTCGTGGGCAGGCCGGCGGGCAGGGGCGTTTCGCTGACCTGTGCATCGCGAAAGACGAACGCAAAGCAGGGCGCGTGGCCGTTGGAGAGGAGCGTGGCCGAGATCGTCACCGGGCGCTGACCGCCATATTCGCCAATCAGGCGTGTCGTATAGAGGCGCATGCTGCCGACGCGGGACGCGTGGTCCATCAGCACCTTCTGGTCGACATTGCCGCGAGACAGGAAATCCGACATCTGGCGGCTGCGCAGGCTACGCCCGTCTGTCGCATCGACAAGGTTCAGGAACGCCTCATTGGCCGAGGTGATCGCGCCCGTTCCATCCGTCATGACGATCCCGTCCGAGCCGTTTTCGCACAGTGCGATCAGGTTGCGGGTGTAGTCGTCATCGCGGGCAGGCTTGCCGCTGAAGGGGGTGAGGCGGCACAGAAACATCCGCTCGCCCGCGGCCCGGAAGAGGCTGGGGCTGATCCGCAAGTGGTCGCCGCTTTGCGCGACCTCGATTTCGAAGCCATCGTTGCCGTCTGTCTGGGCCGTGGAGAAAAGTCGGTCCATCAGATCTGGGCGGCTGAGGCCCTTGAGTTCTTGGGCGAGGCTGGTGTTCTGCAGCGCGTCACGCTTCTTGCCCAAGAGACGGGCGGCGGCGCTGTTCAGCTCGGTGATGCGGCCATCCGAGGCGCTCATGAAGATGATCGCATCGGTGGTGTGGCCCAAAAGAACCTGGAACCGCGTGTCGTATTCGCGGTGGCTCTCATAGTCTTTTTCCAGCGCGATCTGCGCCTTGACCAGCTGCTGTTGCAGCTCGGCCACTGGCTGCATATCGCGGCCCAGCATCAGGATCGTGTTGTCAGGGCCGATCTTGTTGAATGTGTAGTTTATCGGAAACTGCCATTTACGCTCATTGTCGTAATGGTTCAGCTCGACCGCGCGCGATACGGCACCAGCGTCCAGATACTCGGCCAGAGCGCGCTCGAATTTCGGAATGCTTTCTGCGCTCAGAACCTCTCGCACGTCGCGCTTGTCCCAATTCTTGAGATCGGCATAGGCGCGGCGGGACGGATTGGGCAGGACCGACAGTATCTTGCCCGTGGCCGAGATGACGATGGCGATATCTGCCAGCGAGCCGATGATGTCACCCAGAATATCTGGGCCAATCAACGGAATAGCGCCGCTATCCCAATATTTTGTCCCGCGAGACGTCATGTCGACACCAATCCTCTGATCGCATTGCTGATCGGACGTTCCCGCATCCGGTTGGAATTACTTTGGATGGCCGTGCAGTTTGCAAAATGAGAGAGCCTCTTCCAACTTATTAGTGATCTTGTCAACGCCCGAGACCTTGAGCGCCTTTTGCGTGCCTTCCACGATGTAGCCGCCCAGTATGACGGGAGGCGGCGGTGCGCAGGCGCTTTTTATCATTTTGACCACCTCGGTCAGGTCGGCCAGATCGTCCTCCATGCTTGCCGACACGAAGACGGCGTCGAATTGTGCATCCTTGATCGTATTGACCAGATCGACCGCCTCTTCGCCGATTGACAACTTGACCGAGTAGCCAAGACGTCTGAGCTGTCCGGCCAGCACCATTATACCCAACGTGTGATCGGCATCGCGCGACAACAAGAGCAGGACCGAAGTTTCCTGGCCATTCGAGTTCCAGCGCCGGTCGTCCGATTTGCCCGGGCCGATCTCGCGCAGCAGAAACTGAAGCCGCGAAGTGCCGATGGTGACGCTGGTAAAGCTGGCTTCATCCTCGCACCAATCGTCGCCCATGCGGCGGGCCACGGCGGGGATGTAGACATCACAGATATATTCCGCGGGCGTGCCATTCGCCACCAAGCGTTTCGCGAGTGCGCTGCATGCCAATGGGTCGTCGCCGACGGCTGCATCGAACAGCATTTCAATGTTGCGCGCGTCAGGACTGTCCCTCACGGCTTTGGCTCGCATGGCGACCTGCCCAAGCGCGTCTGCCGCGACCTTGCTGTAAGCCGCTCCCTGGCTCTCGGGCTTGGTCTCGGTCTTTCCGGCGTCTGTTTTGCCGGCGTCTGGTGTGCGAGCAGCTTTTCTATCGGACATTCCATTCATGATCGGCATCCCCTCCCTCACTGTGGGCGTCCCTCCTGCCGGGGCCAGAATGGGCCGATGCAGCATCCGCAGCGTCATAAATGATCCCTCGCATCCTGAAAAATGTCAAAGTAAATTGACAGTGAGACGCGCGGCGTCCTGAAGATTCTGGCAGGCCATTGTTTTGGCGAGGATATTTTGATCTGCTTGATTCCGTCTCCGGCTCTTGCCTTACACCCAACCTGTAAATCAAAGTTGACACATTGAGATTGCCGCGGATACTCTGAAACCAGTCAGACAGGTAAGGTTCAGAAATGCTGCCCGATTCCACGGTAACTGCGAATCCCCCACGGCTCTACTCGCCAGAAGAGCGGGCGCGCAGGGATGGGACACGCTGGACGCTGGTTCAGGGCATCCTGGCCCCCGCTCAATTCGCGATCTTTCTGATTTCCCTCGTTCTCGTGCTGAGATACCTCGGCACCGGCGAAGGCTACGGCGCCGCGACCGTTTCGGTCGTGATCAAGACCGCGGCGCTCTACCTCATCATGGTCACCGGCGCGATCTGGGAAAAGGTCGTCTTTGGCCAGTATCTCTTTGCGCCCGCGTTCTTCTGGGAGGATGTGTTCAGCTTCGCGGTCATCGCGCTGCACACTGCCTACCTAGTTGCGCTTTATGGCGGCATGCTGACGCCCGCGGGCCTGATGTGGCTCGCGCTTGCGGCCTACGGTGCCTACGTCATCAATGCGGGTCAGTTCATTCTCAAGCTCCGTGCGGCGCGCCTGCAAATGGCCGCGCCGGGGGTCGCTCAATGACCGGCTCCGCGCCACTTGCAGGCGGCGGTTGCCGCACCGCGCCCGTTCTCAAGGAGCGCGGCCAGCGCGAAGTTTTCTGCGGCCTGACCGGGATCATCTGGCTGCACCGCAAGATGCAGGACGCTTTCTTTCTGGTTGTAGGCAGCCGCACCTGCGCGCATCTGCTGCAATCGGCGGCGGGCGTCATGATCTTTGCCGAGCCGCGCTTTGCCACCGCCATCCTCGAAGAGGGCGATCTGGCCGGTCTCAACGATGCCCATGACGAGCTGGACCGCGAGGTGGCCCGCCTTCTGGCGCGGCGCCCCGATATACGTCAGCTGTTCCTTGTTGGCTCATGCCCCTCCGAAGTGATCAAGCTGGACCTTGGCCGCGCTGCCGAGCGCCTGACAGAAGCCTACGCGCCCAAGGTGCGCGTGCTGAATTACTCCGGCTCGGGCATCGAGACGACATTTACCCAAGGCGAGGATGCATGCCTTGCGTCGATGGTGCCCGTGCTGCCCGCGACGGACAAGCGCGAGCTGATGGTCGTTGGCGCGCTGCCCGACGTGGTCGAGGATCAGATGCTGGGCCTCTTGCGCGACTTGAGCATCAAGAATGTCCGCTGCCTGCCCGCGCGCAGCATCACATCAAACGTGGCGGTCGGGCCCAATACGGTCTTTGCGCTCAATCAACCCTTTCTTGGTGACACATGCGGCGCGCTCGAACGGCGCGGTGCGCGCCACATCCCGGCGCCGTTTCCCTTCGGTGAGGCAGGCACCACCGCCTGGCTGCGGGCCATCGCGGACGAATTCGGCGTCAGCGACGAAAGGTTCGCGGCGGCCACCGACGCCCCGCGCGCCCGTGCCAGCCGCGCCATTGCGCAGGCGTCCGAGCATCTGCAGGGCAAATCGGTCTTCTTCTTTCCCGACAGCCAGCTGGAAATTCCGTTGGCGCGCTTTCTGACCAATGAGTGCGGCATGACCGCTATCGAGGTTGGCAGCCCCTTTATCCACGACGCCATCGTCGGACCCGATCTGGAGCTGATGGAGGCTGGTCCCGTCATCTCCGAAGGTCAGGACGTCGATCTGCAACTGGACCGCGCGCGCGCCGCACGCCCCGATCTGACGGTCTGCGGCCTCGGTCTTGCCAACCCGCTGGAGGCCGAAGGGCTGACGACGAAATGGGCGATCGAGCTGGTTTTTACCCCGGTGCATTTCTACGAGCAGGCGGGCGATCTGGCTGGCCTCTTCTCGCGCCCGCTACGCCGCAAGGGTCTGATCTCTGGCCTTGATAAGCGCCTGGAGGCCGCAACACCTCCAATCTACGCGCAGGCAGGTGCGCGATGAAGCTGACGGTCTGGACATATGAAGGCCCGCCGCATGTCGGCGCCATGCGCGTCGCCACCGCGATGAAGGGCTTGCACTACGTGCTGCACGCACCGCAGGGCGATACCTATGCGGACCTGCTCTTCACCATGATCGAGCGGCGCAATCATCGCCCGCCCGTGACCTACACCACATTCCAGGCCCGCGATCTGGGCTCGGACACCGCGCAGCTTTTCCAGGATGCCTGCCGCGACGCCTACGAGCGGTTTCAGCCCGAGGCGATCATCGTTGGCGCGTCCTGCACCGCCGAGCTGATCCAGGACGATCCCGGGGGCCTCTCGGAGTTGATGGGCCTGCCCGTGCCGGTCATCCCGCTGGAGCTGCCCAGCTACCAGCGCAAGGAAAACTTTGGCGCGGATGAGACATTCCTGCAGATCGTGCGCCGCCTTGCGGGCAAGGTGGAGCGGACCAAGCGGATCTCCTGCAACATCCTCGGGCCGACGGCGCTGGGATTTCGCCACCGCGACGACATCACCGAGTTGACGGCGCTGCTGTACGACATCGGCATCGACGTGAATGTCGTGGCCCCGATGGATGCGACCCCCACCGACATCACCCGTCTGGGCGCCGCGCATTTCAACGTGCTGCTCTACCGCGAGACCGCCGAAAGCGCCGCGCGCTGGCTGGAGCGTGAGCACAAGCAGCCCTATACCAAGACCGTTCCCATCGGCGTCGGCGCCACGCGCGATTTTCTGGCTGAGGTGGCGGACCTCACCGGGCTGCCGTGCCGCGCGGAAGAGAGCCGCCTGCGCCTGCCATGGTATGCGCAATCGGTCGACAGCACTTACCTCACCGGCAAGCGGGTCTTTGTGTTCGGCGACGCCACCCATGTGCGCGCCGCCGCCCGGATCGCCTGCGACGAGATGGGTTTCGAGGTGGTCGGCCTTGGTTGCTACAACCGGGAATTTGCCCGCGATATCCGCGCCCTGGCGCGCGACATGAATGTCGATGCGCTGATCACCGACGACTATCTGGAGGTCGAGCGGACCATCGAGGCGCTTCAGCCCGAGATGATCCTCGGCACCCAGATGGAGCGGCATATCGGCAAGCGTCTGGGCATCCCCTGCGCCGTCATTTCCGCGCCTGTCCACGTGCAGGATTTCCCCGCGCGCTACTCGCCGCAGGTCGGTTTCGAGGGCGCGAACGTGATCTTCGACACCTGGGTGCATCCGCTGGTCATGGGGCTGGAAGAGCACCTTCTGCACATGTTCCGCGATGATTTCGAGTTCAACGATGCCGCGGGGCCCAGCCATCATGGCGGGCACAAGCCCGCCAATACCGGCGATGCGCCGCAGATGCCTGAGGTGGCCGCTGCCGCCGAGGCCGCGCCCGGCGAGATTGTCTGGCTCGACGCCGCCGAGCGCGAGCTGAAGAAAATACCCTTTTTCGTGCGCGGCAAGGCCCGCCGGAATACTGAAACCTTCGCACAATCCAAGGACTTGCAGGAAATCAGCGTCGATACGCTTTACGAGGCCAAGGCCCATTATGCGCGATGACATGAGCCACATCTACCGCGTCGTCATCGTGACGCTGGACCGCCACGCGGCGGGCCCGGCCGCCCGTGTCGCACCGCGCCTGACGGCCGATTATCCGGGGCTGGAGCTGAGCATTCACGCCGCCGCGGAATGGGCCGAAGACCCCGCCGCGCTGCAGGACGCCAAGGACGCGGTCGCACGGGCCGATATCCTGATCGTCAACATCCTGTTCCTCGAAGAGCATATCAACGCGATCCTGCCGGACCTTGAGGCACGCCGCCCGCATTGCGACGCCTTTGTCGGCATGGTGGCGGATGCGCAGATCGTGCGCCTGACGCGCATGGGCGATCTGGACATGGCCAAGCCCGCCTCGGCGACGATGGCCTTCCTCAAGAAGTTCAAGCCCGCGCCCAAGGCCAAGGGCGGGGCAGGCGCATCGCAGATGAAGATGCTGCGCCGCATCCCCAAGATCCTCAAGCTGATGCCGGGCAAGGCGCAGGATCTGCGCCAGTGGTTCCTGAGCATGCAGTATTGGCTGGGCGGCTCGGATGACAATGTCGAGAACATGGTGCGCAGCCTGATCTCGCGCTACGCGTCCAAGCCCGAATGGCGCGGAACGCGCGCGGCGCTGCCGGTGGAATATCCCGAGGTGGGTCTTTATCACCCGGACCTGGGCGCGCGGATCGTCACCGACATCAAAGATCTGCCCGCATGCGATGCGGGGCGTCCGACCATCGGCCTCGTTATGCTGCGCTCCTACATCCTGTCGGGCGATACCGCGCATTACGATGCCGTCATCCGCCGTCTTGAGGCGGATGGGATGCGCGTCATTCCTGCCTTCGCAGGCGGCCTCGATGCGCGCCCCGCGATGGATGCCTATTTTGCTGGCATCGACACGCTGGTGTCGCTGACAGGCTTCAGCCTGGTGGGCGGACCCGCTTACAATGACAGCGATGCGGCGGCGGTCACGCTGAACGGACTGGACGTGCCTTACGTCTCGGCCCAGCCGCTGGAATTTCAGACGCTGGACCAGTGGGCGCGCTCGGGCCAGGGCCTTGGCCCGGTCGAGACGACGATGCTGGTCGCGCTGCCCGAGCTGGATGGCGCCAGCAATCCCACGGTCTATGCAGGCCGCCACGGGGCAGGGGGCTGCACCGGTTGCGCGCATAAATGCGCCTCGGTCAGCCAGACCCGCGCCATGGCGCCCTGCCCCGAGCGGATCGGCGCCCTGTCGAACAAGGTGCGGCGCCTGGCAAAGCTTCGGGCCATGGGCAATGCGGACAAGAAAGTGGCCATCGTCCTCTTCGGCTTCCCGCCCAATGCGGGCGCCATCGGCACTGCCGCTTACCTGAGTGTCTTCGAGTCGCTGCAAAACACGCTTATGCGGATGCAAGCCGAGGGCTATGACGTGACACCTCCGGCGAATGTCGACGCCCTGCGCGCCGCCGTGCTGGAGGGCAATGCCGCCACCTACGGACAGGAGGCCAATGTCGCCGCCACGCTGAGCGCGGACCGGATCGTGTCCGAAACCCCCTGGCTGGACGAGATCGAGGCCGTCTGGGGACCCGCCCCGGGCAAGGTGCAGTCCGACGGGCTCGGCGTATTCATCCTTGGCGCCCAGTTCGGTAATGTTTTCGTCGGGGTGCAGCCCAGCTTTGGTTACGAGGGCGATCCGATGCGCCTTCTCTTCGAGCGTGGCTTTGCGCCGACCCATGCGTTTGCGGGCTTCTATCACTGGCTCAAGACCGACCTAGCCGCCGATGTGGTGCTGCATTTCGGCATGCATGGCGCGCTCGAGTTCATGCCGGGCAAGCAATCGGGCCTCTCAAGCGCCGATTGGCCCGACCGCCTGATCGGCGCGCTGCCCAATGTCTATCTTTATGCCGCGAACAACCCCAGCGAGGCGACGCTGGCCAAGCGCCGCTCGAATGCGGTGACGATCACGCATCTCACACCGCCGCTCTCCTCTGCCGGTCTCTACAAGGGGCTCGCCGCGCTCAAGGACAGCCTGATGCGCTGGCGCGAGATGCCGCAGCAGGATGGCGCGCGCGCCGAGCTTGAGACGCTGATCGCCGAGCAGGCGGAGGCGGTCGATCTCGATGGCACAGATCCCGGCGCGCTCTGGCGGACGCTGATCGAGACCGAGGCGGCGCTGATCCCCAACGGGCTGCATATCGTGGGCCGCAAGATGAGCGCCGAGGCCCGCGCCGACATGATTGCGCTGATGGGCCACTGCACCGAGGCCGAGCGCCGCATGGCCGACGCGCATCTGCAAGAGGAAACCGAGTTGAACGGCCTGATGCGCGCCCTTGCGGGCCGTTTCATTGCGCCGGTGCCGGGCGGTGATCTGATCCGCAACCCGTCAATCCTGCCGACGGGGCGCAACATTCACGCTTTCGATCCCTTCCGCATGCCCACCGCCTTTGCGATGCAGGACGGCGCCAAGCAGGCGCAGGCGCTGCTGGAGACGCATCCCGAGATGCCGCGCAGCATCGCGCTGGTCCTCTGGGGGTCCGACAATATCAAATCCGATGGCGGGCCTATCGCGCAGGCGCTGTCGCTGATGGGCTGCACGCCGCGTTTCGATGCCTATGGCCGCCTTTGCGGCGCGGATCTGATCCCGCTGGAGCAGTTGAGCCACCCGCGCATCGACGTGATCATGACGCTCTCGGGCATCTTCCGCGATCTTCTGCCGCTGCAAACCCGGATGCTGGCCGAGGCCGCGCTGAAATGTGCCGAGGCGGATGAGCCGCTGGACCAGAATTTCGTCCGCGCCCATGCGCTGGACTACGCCGCACGTGTGGGCTGTGACATGGCAACCGCCGCTCTGCGCGTCTTCTCGAATGCCGAGGGCGCCTATGGCTCGAACGTCAATCAGCTGGTCGACAGCTCTGCCTTCGGGGACGAGGACGAACTGGCCGATGCCTACCAGGCGCGCAAATCCTTTGCCTATGGCACGGATGGCAAGGCGGCGCAGAACACCTCGCTGCTGGAAAATGCGCTGAGCCATGTGGATCTGGCCTATCAGAACCTCGAGAGTGTCGAGCTGGGCGTCACGTCGGTCGATCACTATTTCGATACGCTCGGCGGCATCGCCCGCGCCGTCAAGCGTGCGCGGGGCGGGGCGGATACGCCCGTCTATATCGGCGATCAGACGCTGGGCGGCACGCATGTGCGCACGCTGGCCGCGCAAGTCAGCCTCGAGACACGCTCGCGCAGCCTGAACCCGAAATTCTATGAGGCGCTTCTGGAGCACGGCCATGAGGGCGTGCGCCAGATCGAGGCGCATATCACGAACACAGTGGGCTGGTCCGCGACGGCAGGTCAGGTGGAGCCTTGGGTCTACAAGCGCCTCACCGAGACTTTCGTGCTGGACACGGCGATGCGCGAAAGGCTGGCGGCGCTCAATCCGCGCGCCTCGATGCGCATGGCCAACAGGCTGATCGAGGCATCCGACCGCGCCTATTGGGCCCCGGATGCGGACACGTTGACCGAACTTCAGAACGCGGCTTACGCGCTTGAGGATCGGCTGGAAGGCATTGCGGCCGAATAGGCCCGGAAGGAGACCATAATGGCACTCGACAAGACCCCCCCGATGCTGCGAGGCGATGATGGCGAAGGCTCGGTGCAGGTGCATCAGGACGACAGCGCCAAGATCGAAGGCGCCAAGGTGTTTTCCGTCTACGGCAAGGGCGGCATCGGCAAATCGACCACCTCGTCGAACCTCAGCGCGGCGTTTTCCATGCTGGGCAAACGGGTGCTGCAGATCGGGTGCGACCCGAAGCATGACAGCACCTTCACCCTGACCGGCACGTTGGTGCCCACGGTGATTGACATCCTGAAAGAGGTGGATTTCCACCCCGAAGAACTGCGCGCCGAGGATTTCGTGTTCGAGGGCTTTAACGGCGTCAAATGCGTCGAAGCGGGTGGCCCGCCCGCCGGCACCGGCTGCGGCGGCTATGTCGTCGGGCAGACGGTCAAGTTGCTGAAACAGCACCATATGCTGGAGGACACGGACGTCGTGATCTTCGATGTGCTGGGCGATGTGGTCTGCGGCGGTTTTGCCGCGCCTTTGCAGCACGCGGACCGCGCGCTGATCGTCACGGCCAATGATTTCGACAGCATCTACGCGATGAACCGGATCATCGCGGCGGTTCAGGCCAAGTCCAAGAACTACAAGGTGCGCCTCGCGGGCTGTGTCGCCAACCGCTCGCGCGAGACCGACGAGGTCGACCGCTACTGCAAGACGGTGGGATTCAACCGGATCGCGCATATGCCCGATCTTGATGCAATCCGCCGCTCGCGCCTCAAGAAAAAGACCCTCTTCGAGATGCCTGATGACGAGGAGATCGTGCAGGTCCGCAAGGAATACATGCGCTTGGCCGAGACATTGTGGAACGGGACCGAACCGCTGGCCCCCGCGCCGCTGCCTGACCGCGAAATCTTTGAACTTCTGGGATTCGATTGATGGAAAGCGCCGCCACATACGAGCGCACACGCGCCCGGGTCGAGCATTATTTCGACCGTACCGCCACCCGCACATGGGAGCGTCTGACATCCGACGCGCCCGTGTCGGGCATCCGTGCGACCGTGCGGGCCGGGCGCGACCGGATGCGCGCCGTGATGCTGGCGCAGCTGCCGGACGACCTGAGCGGCGCGCGCATTCTCGATGCGGGCTGCGGCACGGGCGCGATGGCGGTCGAGCTGGCCGCGCGGGGCGCGGATGTCACCGCGATCGACATCTCGCCCGCGCTGATCGATATCGCCCGGCGGCGCTGCCCTGCGGATCTGCAAAGCCGCATCACCTTCGAGGCGGGCGACATGCTCAGTCCCGATCTGGGCGCGTTCGACTACGCGCTGGGGATGGACAGCATGATCTATTACGGCGCGGACGATATCGCCTCCGCCCTCGGGCGGCTGGCCCCGCGCCTTGCCCAGAGCTTCATCTTCACCCTTGCGCCGCGCACGCCGCTCTTGATGGCGATGTGGCGCGCGGGGCAGCTCTTCCCGCGGGCTGATCGCTCGCCCACGATGGTCCCGCATAATGTGCGCGGGATCCAGCGGGCGATGCGCAAGGCAGAGGTGCCGGGCAGTCTGCGCGCCATCGAGCGGGTGAATTCGGGCTTCTACATCTCGTCGGCATTGGAGTTTCGTCCATGATCCTGCCCACCAAAACCCTGAAAGGGCTGACAGCCCGCATGCTGCCCTTCGCGGATGCAGCAAGCGAGGGGCTGCCCATGGCGCAGCTTTTGCGCCTGTCGCTCTTTCAGGTGTCGGTCGGCATGGCGGCGGTGCTTTTGCTCGGCACGCTCAACCGCGTGATGATCGTCGAGCTGTCGGTGCCGGCGATGATCGTCGCGTTCTTCATCGCGATCCCGGTCCTCTCGGCGCCCTTCCGGGCGCTGCTCGGATTCCGGTCCGACAATCACCGCTCGGCCATCGGCTGGCGGCGGGTGCCGTACCTCTGGTTCGGCACGCTCTGGCAATTCGGGGGCCTCGCCATCATGCCGATGGGTCTCGTGCTCTTTACCGGGCGGCAGGCCATCGACGTGCCCTTCATCGCCGAGTTGGGGGCGGGCCTTGCCTTCCTTCTGACAGGCATCGGGATGCACATGACGCAGACCGCTGGCCTCGCGCTGGCCGCCGACCGCGCGGATGACGCAACGCGCCCGCGCGTCGTCGCACTTCTTTATGTGATGTTCCTCGTGGGCATGCTGATGTCGTCGATCATCCTCGGCACGCTTCTGCGCGATTTCAGCGAGCTGCGCCTCATTCAGGTGGTGCAGGGCGCTGCTGTCGTGACCATTGCGCTCAACATGCTGGCGCTCTGGAAGCAGGAAAAGATCAAGCCGATGACCAAGGCCGAGCGTGCCGCGCCCAAGCCCGAGTTCCGCGACGCCTGGTCCGATTTCATGGCGGGCGGCGATGCTGGGCGTCTTCTGGTGGTCGTCTTCCTGGGCACGATGGCGTTCAACATGCAGGACATCCTGCTGGAGCCCTTTGGTGGCGAGATCCTCGGCCTCAGCGTGTCTTCCACGACGCTTTTGACGGCGGTATGGGCGATCGGCGCGCTGGTGGCGTTCAGCATGGCGGCCCGCTGGCTGGGGCAGGGGCGCGATCCTTATCGCCTCGCGGGGCGCGGCCTGCTCGTGGGTCTTGGCGGGTTCAGCGCAGTGGTCTTTGCGGCGCCGATGGGGTCCAGCGCGATCTTCTTCGCGGGCGCCGCCGGGATCGGCTTTGGCGGCGGGCTTTTCGCGGTTTCGACGCTCAATGCGGCCATGACCATGTCGGCCCAAGGCGCCGCGGACCGGGGCCTTGCGCTTGGCGCCTGGGGCGCGGCGCAGGCGACGGCGGCGGGGCTTGCCATCTTTGCGGGCGGCGCGCTGCGCGATCTCGTTGGCACGCTGGCCATGTCGGGCCGTCTGGGTGAGGCGCTGACCAGCCCGGCAACCGGGTATTCCTTTGTCTACCACTTCGAGATCGGCCTTCTCTTCATCACGCTCATCGCTCTTGGCCCGTTGGTGCGGGTCCGGGCGCAACGTCAATCGCAAACGCAGCGGCCCATCGGCCTTGCGGATTTTCCGACATAACCCCGGAAGGACACCATCATGTTCAGTCAAACATTCTTCGGCGATTTCGACCTTGCCAGTGCCGCCATCTGGGGCTTCTGGCTGTTTTTCGCCCTGCTGGTCTATTACCTGCAAACCGAGAACATGCGCGAAGGCTATCCTCTGGAGGACGAGACCGGCCATGGCGAGCCGCGCGAGGGCCTTTTCTCACTGCCCAAGGACAAGACGTTTCTGCTGCCCCATGGGCGCGGCGAAGTCAGCGTGCCTTCGGGCCAGCGCGGCGACCGCGAAAACCTGGCGCTTGAGCGGTCTTCGGACAGCGCAGGCTCGCCCTATCTGCCCGTCGGCAACCCGATGGAGGCCGGTGTCGGCCCCGCATCCTGGGCACCGCGCCGCGACATCCCTGAGCTGGATGGCCACGGCCACGTCAAGATCAAGCCGATGAAATCCCTGCCGGAGTTCAAGGTCAGCGCCGGGCGCGACCCGCACGGCAAGCCGGTTGTTGCGGGCGATGGCGAGGTCGTTGGGCGCATCATCGACATGTGGGTCGATGTGCCCGAGGCGCTGGTGCGCTACCTCGTGGTCGACCTCAATCCCGAAGGCTCGGGCGAGACGCGCCTGATCCCGATCAACATGTGCCGCATCAAGAGCGACCGGGTGAAGGTCCGCTCGATCTACAGCACACAGTTTGCTGGCATCCCGCAGACCAAGAAGCCGGGCGAGATCACCATGCTGGAAGAGGAAAAGATCATGGCCTGGTTCGCGGGCGGCACGCTCTATGCCGATCCAAAGCGCGTCGAAGCGCAACTGTGATCCATCGTCAAAAGGAGGCCCGCCATGTCACATGATGATTTCAATTTCGAGCCGATCAGGGGCCTTCCCGAGGCGTTGCCCGAGGGCGAGCACATCTTGTGGCAGGGCCGCCCCAGTGCGCGGCGCCTTGCCATGGAGGCGCTGTCGCTGCCTTGGATCGCGGGCTATTTCGCGGTGCTGGCGCTCTGGCGGGTCGGGGTTTCGTCAACGCAGCTGCCGTTGGCGCAGGCCGTTTGGCACGCGGTACCGTTTCTCGTGATCGGCGCGCTTTGCTGCGCCGTGCTGATGGGGCTGGCTTTCGTGCAATCGCGCGCCACGGTTTACACCCTGACGAACAAGCGCGTCGCGATGCGCATCGGCGCCGCGCTGACCATGACGCTCAACCTGCCTTACACTCAGATCGGCACGGCCAGTCTGGAGGCGCGCAAATCCGGCACCGGGACCATCGCGTTCGAGCTGATGGGCGACACGCGTCTGTCATATGTGATGACCTGGCCGCATGTGCGCCCTTGGTTCATGGCCCGCACGCAGCCGGCGCTGCGCTGCATCCCGAACGCCGCGGAGGTCGCCGAGATCTTTGCCGAGGCGGCCGAGATCCGCACGGCGGTGCCCCAGGTCACACGCGGCGCGCCTGCCGCCATAGCAGCGGAGTAACCCCTGATGTCCGCCACCGAAATTCACCATCACACGCTGGATGCACGGCGCCGCCGCGCACCTGAAAAGGAGTTGGTGCCACGCTTTCTGGTCGTTGCGATGATTGCGCTGATGGGCCTGTCGCTGAGCCTTGTGGCCTATGCGCGGCTAACGGGCGCGCCGATGAGCGGCGCGCTTATCGAGGCGCCGGTCGCCGCCGAGCGCACCATCCGCATGGTCGGCACCCGCGAGGGCAGCGTGACCGTCCTGGGTGAGGACGGCGTTCAACTGGCGCATTCCTCAGACGACATGAAGGGCTTCATCGGGGTCGTCTGGCGCGTTCTGGCGCGCCACCGCTACGTGCAGGGCGTGCCCGACACGGCGCCCGTCACACTGATCCGCCGCGATAACGGGAATATCGCGATCCACGACACCGTAACCGATTGGTCGATCGAGCTGATCGGCTACGGTGCTGATAATGTCGCCGCCTTCGCCGGGCTGGTCGACTGAACCACTACCATCATAGGGAGGGAACCTGATGGGACTGATTACGAGAGAGAAAGAACAAGCGCCGTGCACTGTCACCGTCTCGCACCGCTTTGAGGAGCTGAGTGCGCATGTGCGCTTTGACAACGGCGCGGTCATCAACCCAGGTGACAGCGTGCTGGTCCACGGCGCCGAGATCATGGCGCCCTATGGCGAGATCGTCGAGGAGCACCGCACCGCCACCATCACCCGCGCCAGCAAGCTGGAGCAGCTTTGGACGCGCGCGACGGGCGATTTCGAATTCATGGAGCTCTGCGAGTTCTCCTTCTCCGAAGAGGTGATGGCATGAATACGCAAAACGTACCGCACTCCTCCACCGCCGCGACCGCCGAAGAGGCGATTGCCCGCCAGGAGGCGCTGCCGCCGCCGGATAACGAGGCGGCAACCGATGTGGCCATGCAGAACACGCTGCTGACGCCGCGTTTCTACACCACCGATTTCGAGGAAATGGACGCCATCGACGTCAGCCCCGTCCGCGAGGAATGGGACAAGATGATCGCCGGCATGAAGGCCGACCCCAACAAGGGCCATTTCAAGAAGAACGAGGACTGGGACGAGGTCGATTGGGACGGGATGGAGCCGAAGCTCAAGCGTGAGTTCATCGACTTCCTGATCTCAAGCTGCACGGCCGAGTTTTCGGGCTGCGTGCTCTATAAGGAAATGAAGCGCCGAGGCTCGAACGAGGATATCACGACCCTCTTTCAGCTGATGGCACGCGACGAGGCGCGCCATGCTGGCTTCATCAACGATGCGCTGCGCGAGGCGGGTATTGCGGTGAATCTCGGGTTTCTGACACGGCAGAAAAAATACACCTATTTCCGGCCGAAATTCATCTATTACGCTACCTATTTGAGCGAAAAGATCGGCTATGCGCGGTATATCACCATCTATCGCCATCTCGAGGCGCATCCCGAATATCGCTTCCATCCGATCTTCAAGTGGTTCCGCGAATGGTGCAATGACGAGTTCAGCCATGGCGAGGCCTTCGCCCTTCTGCTGCGCACCGATCCCAAGCTGACGCAAAGCTTTGCCAACAAGCTCTGGATCAAGTTCTTTCTGACTGCCGTCTATGGCACGATGTGGGTGCGCGATCATCAGCGCCCGGTGTTCCACGACGCGCTGGGGGTGGACGTGACCTGGTATGGCCAGGAGGTGTTCCGCAAGACGTCGGAAATCTCCAAGCAGGCGTTTCCCTTTACGCTGGACATCGACCATCCGCGCTGGCGGCCCAACCTGGACCGGCTGCAGGCGGCATCGGTGCAAGTGGCCAAGGGCAAGGCCAAGGGCGGCGTTACAGGCACAGCGTCGCGCGTGGCGGGGATGGCCAAGGCGGCCTTCGCCTTTGCGGCCCTCTATACCATTCCGTCCATCCCGAACGCGCTGCCGGAAACCAGCCGGCTCGAGCCGGCCTACTGATGTTTGCGGAAATCTGGATCGCGGCCTTCACGGCCCTTTTCGTCTGGTGGTTCTCCACCGGAGCGATCCTGATTGCGGTGCGCCGGGCCGACCGGGGCGGGCCGGGCGCGCATCTGATGAACACGCTGCTGGGTCTGCCGCTTCTGGTGCTGGGCCTCGCGCTTGTTTCCACGACATCGGGCGGGGGCGGTATCGCGCCCGCCTATGCGGGATTTCTGGGCGCGCTGGCGATCTGGGGCTGGATCGAGCTGGCGTTCCTGTCGGGCGTCATCACCGGCCCCGAGCGGCGCGGCTGCCCGCCGGGCCTGGCGCCCGGCGCGCGCTTCATGCGGGCCTGGTGGACGGTGGCCTATCACGAACTGGCCCTGCTGGCGGGCCTCGTCATTGTCGCGGTGCTCAGCTATGGGCAGACGACGGATGTGGCGCTCTGGACCTATCTGATCCTCTTCATCGCGCGCATCTCGGCCAAGCTGAACGTCTTTTTCGGCGTGCCGCGCATCAATACCGAATTTGTGCCCAGCCCGCTGGTGCATCTGACCAGTTATTTCCGCCAGCGCCCGGTGACGCTGATGTTTCCCGTCTCGATCACCATTCTCAGCGCAGGGACCACATGCTTCCTGCGTGTTCTCTGGGCCGCCGAGAGCGATGGGGCCATTGTGGCCGCGACGCTGCTTGTCACCCTGTCGACCCTCGCCCTTGTCGAGCATTGGCTGATGATCGTGCCCTTGCCCGACGCGAAATTGTGGCGCTGGATGCTGCCTGCGTCCTCGGGATCCACCTCAAAAGAAAGCAAGACCCATGGACTTTGACAGCCTGTTCCAAGCGCAGATCGACACACTTAAGCACGAGGGCAATTACCGCGTCTTTGCCGAGCTTGAGCGCAAATGTGGCAAGTTTCCTCGCGCGGCCAGCCACGGCGCAGAGGGGGTGCAGGATGTCACGGTCTGGTGCTCGAACGATTATCTGGGCATGGGGCAAAATCCGAAAGTGATCGACGCGATGTGCGAGGCGGTCCAGCGTACCGGCACCGGGGCAGGGGGGACGCGCAACATCTCGGGCACGAACCACGATCATCTCCTCTTGGAGGCCGAGCTGGCCGATCTGCACGGCAAGGAGGCGGCGCTGCTCTTTACCTCGGGCTATGTGTCGAACTGGGCCGCGCTCTCGACCCTTGGCAGTCGGCTGAAGGATTGTGTGATCCTGTCGGATGCGGGCAACCATGCCAGCATGATCGAAGGCATCCGGCACAGCCGCGCGACCAAGATCCTGTGGAAGCACAACGACGTCGCCGATTTGGAGGCCAAGCTGCAGGTGCTGCCCGCTGATGTGCCCAAGATCATCGCCTTCGAATCTGTCTATTCCATGGATGGCGATATCTGCCCCATGCGCGAGATCGTCGAGCTGGCCGAGAAATACGGCGCGATGACCTATCTCGATGAGGTGCACGCCGTTGGCCTTTACGGCCCGCGCGGCGGCGGCATCTCCGAGCGCGAAGGGCTGGCGGACCGCATCACCCTGATCGAGGGCACGCTGGGCAAGGCATTCGGCGTGGTCGGCGGGTACATCACCGGCTCGGCGCCCCTATGTGATTTCATCCGCTCCTTCGCCAGCGGCTTTATCTTTACCACCGCTCTGCCGCCCGCCGTGGCCACCGCAGCGCGCTGTTCGATCGCGCATCTCAAGCAATCCAGCTGGGAGCGGATGCAGCAGCGGCGGCAGGTCGCCAATCTGCGTGCGCGGCTCGACGCGGCGGGCATTCCGCATATGGCCAATGACAGTCACATCATTCCGGTGCTGATCAAGGATCCGGTCAAGACCAAGATGCTGGCCGATACGCTGATGCGGGATTGGGGCATCTATGTGCAGCCGATCAACTACCCCACGGTGCCCAAGGGGACCGAGCGTTTGCGCTTTACCCCGTCGCCACTGCACACCGACGCGGATATCGATTATCTGATGAGCGCGCTTATCATGCTGTGGAAGCAATGCGCGATTTCCCGCGCAGTTGCCTGACACCCTCGGCGCCTCGTGAGGGGCGCCGGGAATATATGGAACCGCAAGCCATCATCGGGGTTTACCTCGTAACCGTTTCCGCTAGCTTCTAGCCATACTGCCAGTCTCGACACATGAACGGAGGACCATACATGTTCAGATCAGCCCTAATCACCACCGCCCTTCTGGCCGCACCGGCCTATGCGCAGGACGTGCCCAGCGGTGACGCCGCTGCAGGCGAGTCGGTCTTCAACCAGTGCCAGGCGTGCCACGTCGTCGAAAACGGCGTCGGCGAAGTTCTTGCAGGCCGCAACGGCAAGGTCGGTCCCAACCTTTATGGTATCTCCGGCCGGACACTCGGTTCGGTAGAGGACTTCCGATATTCCAAGTCGCTGGTGGCTGCAGGGGAAGAGGCAGGCCTTGAGTGGAACGAAGAAAATTTCGTTGGCTACGTCCAGGACCCGACAGGCTGGCTGAAAGAAAAACTCGACGACAACCGCGCCCGCGGCAACATGGCCTACAAGCTGCGCTCTGAAGAAGATGCGGCCAATGTTTGGGCTTACATAGTCTCGCTGGATCCCGAAGCAGGTTCGTAAGAGCTGCCAAGGTTTTACGTGGAAGGCCCTCGGAGTGATCCGGGGGCCTTTTTGCATCTAGGCCTTGGGTGGTGGTGCATGTCGGCCCGGAGCCGGTTTTGGCCACCACTTTTTTTAACATTTGACATGAACTCGCGTTTTTCCAGAAGATAGGACTTAAACGCAAAGAGAGAAACTCAATGGGACCCACTGGCAACGCCATCGGTATCATCGGTGGGTCCGGAATGCTCGGATCGGCGATTACGAGTGCGCTTCTCGGAAGCGAGGCGTTTGCACAGTCGCGTTTTTGGATTTCTAACAGAAGTGGTAATGCTCCTGCGGTCGAACAAAGTTCGATTGTTCACGTCACGAAGGACAATCAGGCGCTGGTGGACGCCTGCGATGTCATTATTTTGTGTGTCCCACCCGCTCGATTTCCTGACATCGACATCTGCGCATCCAATAAGTTGATCATCTCAGTGATGGCCGGTGTGACCATTGATGAACTGAAATCAAAGACAGCGGCTGTTCGTGTCGTACGGGCCATGAGCAGTCCTGCCGCTTCCTTGTTTTTGGCGTACGCACCTTGGACAGCAAGCGCCGAGATTACGCCGGACGACCGAGATATCGTTCCAAAAATCTTTGGAGCGTGCGGGATAACGGATGAGGTTTTCGACGAGCAGCAGCTCGATCACTTCACCGCAATGACTGGCCCGGTACCCGGTTTTGTCGCCTATTTTGCCAAATGCATGGTGGACCATGCCACAAGTCAAGGTATCGCTGCTGACGTAGCTGACCGGGCCATTCGTCAACTTTTCCTCGCGGGCGGAACAATGCTAGCTGCCGATCGCGGCAGCCCTGCCGATCATGTACGTCAGATGATTGACTATGCTGGGACGACTGCCGCAGGATTAACTGCAATGGAGCGATCGACCTTGTCCAAAACAATCAGTGACGGGCTTCTGGCGGCAGCAGACAAGGCAAGAACGATTTAGCAAAACACGGCAATTCAAATGTGTGTTTTGGGATGTGGTAGGAACCTTCAAATAGTTTCCCAACGTTTGCTTCATCCTGCTTTGCTGACAATCCCCACGCTCTCCGCTCCATGGCAAAAGGCCCCCGACTTCCGCCGGGGGCCTCATATTCAGCCGCTCACATTCTCACTCGATCTGCGGCAGCAGCCCGCTGATCGACGCCTTGGCGTCGCCATAGAACATGCGGGTGTTTTCCTTGTAGAAAAGCGGGTTTTCGATGCCGGAATATCCGGTGCCCTGGCCGCGCTTTAGGACAAAGACCTGCCGTGCCTCCCAGACGCGCAAGACCGGCATGCCGGCGATGGGCGAGTTGGGATCATCCTGCGCCGCAGGGTTCACGATATCGTTCGAGCCGATGACGATCACCACGTCGGTATCCTTCAGGTCGTCGTTGATCTCGTCCATCTCCAGAACGATGTCGTAGGGCACCTTGGCCTCGGCCAGAAGCACGTTCATATGGCCGGGCAGGCGGCCCGCGACGGGGTGAATGGCAAAGCGCACGTTCTTGCCCTTGGCGCGCAGCTTGGTCACCAGATCCGACACCGCGCCCTGCGCCTGCGCCACGGCCATGCCGTAGCCCGGCACGATGATGACGCTGGACGCCTCGTTGAGGGCCGTTGCCACGCCGCCCTCGTCGATGGCCACCTGCTCGCCCTCGACCTCCATCGCGGGGCCGGAAGCGCCGCCAAAGCCGCCGAGGATGACCGACACGAAGGAACGGTTCATCGCCTTGCACATGATGTAACTGAGGATCGCACCCGACGAGCCGACCAGCGCGCCGACCACGATCAAAAGGTCATTGCCAAGGCTGAAGCCGATCGCCGCCGCCGCCCAGCCCGAATAGGAGTTGAGCATCGACACGACGACAGGCATGTCCGCGCCGCCGATCCCCATGATCAGGTGATAACCGATGAAAAGCGCGGCCAGCGTCATCAGGAAGAGCGGGAAAAAGCCGCCGGTGGAGAAATACCAGAAGAGGCAGATCAGCGACAGGCCCGCGGCGGCGGCATTGAGGGCATGACCGCCCGGCAGCTTTTTCGCGGCCGTATCAACGCGCCCCGCCAGCTTGCCGTAGGCGATGACCGAACCGGTGAAGGTGATCGCACCGATAAAGATGCCGAGGAAGAGCTCGACCCGCAGGATATTGATCTCGACGGCGCTCTTCTTGGCGACGAGGGCGGCGAAGCCGTTGAAGCCGTCGATCAGTGCCGCACGGTCGGCGATGGTCGCCGCGGTGGCGTCCGCTGCAAGGTTCGGAAAGCTGAGACCGGCATCCGCAAAAATGCCCGCAACGCGTACCAGCTCGATATGGGCGTTGAGGCCCACGATGATGGCGGCAAGGCCGACAAGGCTGTGCATGGCGGCCACCAGCTCGGGCATCTGCGTCATCTGCACCCGTGTGGCCAGTTGCCAGCCGATCACACCGCCAAGCGCGATGAGGATCAGCGACAGCAGCCAAAGGCCCGAGCCCGGCCCGACAAGCGTGGCAAGAACGGCCAGCGCCATGCCCGCGATGCCGTACCAGACCGCGCGCTTGGCGCTTTCCTGGCCGGACAAGCCGCCAAGGCTGAGGATGAAAAGGACGGCCGCGACGACGTAGGCGGCGATGGTGAATCCGTATTCCATTCGGGGCGCCCTTTCTTAGGATTTTTGGAACATGGCAAGCATGCGCCGCGTGACAAGGAAGCCGCCGAAGATGTTGATTCCGGCCATGAATACCGCCAGTGCGGACAGGATGATCACCAGCCACGAGCCAGATCCGATCTGCATGAGCGCGCCCAGGATGATGATCGACGAAATGGCGTTGGTGATCGCCATCAGTGGGGTATGCAGGCTATGCGCGACGCCCCAGATCACCTGGAAGCCGATGAAGACGGCCAGAACGAACACGATGAAATGCTGCAGGAAGCTGACCGGCGCGACCATGCCAACGCCCAGCATCAACAGCGCGCCGACGCCCAGAAGGATGACTTGGTTCTTGGTCTGGGCCTTGAACGCAGCCACTTCCTGCGCGCGCTTTTGCTCGGGTGTCAGCTCGGGCGCCGCGGGCTTCTTTGGCTTGGCCGCGATGGCGTTCACCTTGGGGGGCGGCGGTGGATATGTGATCTCGCCCGCATGCACCACGGTGGCGCCGCGAATGACGTCGTCGTCCATGTTGTGAATGGGCGTGCCGTCTTTCTCGGGGGTCAGGTCCGCCATCATGTGCCGGATGTTGGTGGCGTAAAGGCTGGAGGATTGCGCGGCCATGCGGCTGGGATAATCGGTATAGCCGACGATGGTGACGCCGTTCTCGGTGACGATTTTCTCGTCCATCACCGTCAGCTTGCAGTTACCGCCCTTTTCGGCCGCAAGGTCCACGATGACCGAGCCGCGCTTCATCGACTTGACCATATCCTCGGTCCAAAGCTCGGGCGCGTCGCGGCCGGGGATGAGGGCGGTGGTGATGACGATGTCGATATCGGGCGCCAGTTCGCGGAACTTGGCCAGCTGCGCCTCGCGGAATTCGGGGCTGGAGACCGAGGCATAGCCGCCCGTTTTGGCGCCGTCCTGCTGGTCCTCCTCGAAATCGAGATAGACGAATTCGGCGCCCATGCTCTCGACCTGCTCGGCCACTTCGGGGCGCACATCGAAGGCCAGGGTGACCGCACCCAGTGAGGTGGAAGTGCCGATCGCGGCAAGGCCCGCGACGCCGGCGCCGATGACAAGAACACGGGCAGGGGGCACCTTGCCCGCTGCGGTGATCTGTCCGGTAAAGAAGCGTCCGAAATTGCTGCTGGCTTCGATCACGGCGCGGTAGCCCGCGATGTTGGCCATGGACGACAGCGCATCCATCTTTTGCGCGCGGCTGATGCGCGGCACCATCTCCATCGCGATGACGCTGGCCCCTGAGGCGCGCGCGGCCTCCATGCCCTTGTCATTGGTTGCGGGATTGAAGAACGAGATCAGCGTGTGATCCTTGGTCAGCCGCTTGACCTCGGCCGGGCTGGGCGGGCGCACCTTGGCGATGATGTCCGCGCCCTTCCAAAGCGCCGCGGCGGTCTTGACCACCTCGACGCCGGCCTCCTTGTAGGCGGCATCGGAAAACCCGGCGAGCTTGCCCGCTCCGGTCTCGATCAGGCACTCATAGCCCAGCTTTTGCAGTTGGATCGCGCTTTCGGGGGTCATGGCGACACGGGCTTCGCCGTCGAATACTTCTTTTGGGGCACCGATCTTCACGTGTCTTCACCATCCTTCTTGTCGGCGCCGCAGCAGGGCGCACGTCGCAAGGCCTGCGCGCAGGCTGCTTGCGAAAGTTTCAATGCTTTGACGTATTACTATGCATTTGTTGCGCGTCTTAGCAACGGCTTCACCGCGCATACGACGATGCCGCCGCGCGTTGTGTAAGATAGGACGACACGCTTGGCGAGATAGGCGCCATGGCGGCCACCATACTCTTGCCAAATGATGCGTCTTTGCCTGGAAAATGGCGGAGAGACAGGGATTCGAACCCTGGGAAGGCTTGCACCCTCAACGGTTTTCGAGACCGCCCCGTTCGACCACTCCGGCACCTCTCCGCGGGGGTCTGGTGGCCGCGTCCTAGAATGGATTATGAAGGCCTGCAAGGGGGTTTGTCGATTTTCACATAAAATCGCGGCCCGCACAGTGCGAAGCCTGGGTGCGCACTGACATTCGCGGCCTCGATCCTTATAGAGAAAAGACGGCAAAACCTGCTTGACTTGGACGCGTCATCGCCCGATAAGCCCCCATCCCGGCAGGGGCGAGCCTTGCATGGGGCGATATTCTATGACGCCGAAGAGGCGCGCTGTCCAAGGTGGTCATCAGGCCGCGAACACCCGAGTAAGGGGACCGGCGGACGCGGAAAAGTGAAGGAAAGACAGATGTTTGCGGTTCTCAAAACCGGGGGCAAGCAATACCGGGTCCAGTCCGGCGATTTGCTGCGTGTCGAAAAGCTGGCGGCTGCCGCCGGCGAAAAGGTTCAATTCAACGAGATTCTGATGCTGGGTGGCGACAGCCCCGTCGTCGGTGCGCCTTTGATCGACGGTGCCTGCGTGCAGGCCGAGGTCATTGACCAGGTCAAGGGTGACAAGGTCATCCACTTCGTCAAGCGCCGCCGCAAGCACGGCTCGCAGCGGACCAAGGGCCACCGCCAGCAGCTGACGCTGTTGCGTGTGACCGACATCATGGACAAGGGCGCCGACAAATCGGGCGTCAAGGCCGCAATCGGTGCAGGCTCGGTGTCTGGTGCGGCAGTCGTGTCCGATGGCCAGTATGCCAAGAACAAGACGCAGCAGGCCGAGATGAGCAAGCGCGTGACCAAGGGTCAGGCGGATGAGAAGTCGGCCGAGACCAAAGCCGCGCCGAAGAAGGCCGCCAAGGCGGATGCCGGCGCAGATGATCTCAAGCAGCTGTCGGGCGTCGGTCCCGCGCTGGAGAAAAAGCTGCATGAGGCAGGCGTGACCAGCTTTGCGCAGATCGCGGCATGGTCCGAGGCGGATGTTGCCGAGATGGACGAGAAACTGTCGTTCAAGGGCCGGATCGAGCGTGAAGGCTGGGTCGAGCAGGCCAAAGAACTGACCAAAGGTTAAGGAGAGACCAAATGGCACATAAAAAAGCAGGCGGTTCATCCCGTAACGGTCGCGACAGCGCGGGTCGCCGTCTTGGCGTCAAAAAGTATGGTGGCGAAGCTGTCATCCCCGGTAACATCATCATGCGCCAGCGCGGCACCAAGATGTGGCCGGGCACGGGCGTTGGTCTTGGCAAGGACCACACGATCTTTGCCACGGTCGAGGGCCATGTGAAGTTTCACACCGGTCTGAAAGGTCGCAAGTTCATTTCCGTGACGCCCCTGCAGGACGCCGCTGAATAAGCCGATCTTCCCATTCGGGTAAGCACAGAAGGGATCGGCGCCCAGCGCCGGTCCTTTTTTGTCTTTCTTGGCGCGCCGCTCATCAGCCAGATGCCGCGCAATGGCCTTATTTCAGTGCAACTTTTCTTAGGATCCGTGCGCTATCACGGCAAAGCCTTCAAGGCCTCCTGCCGCACGCCTATATGCATTTCACGACCGCTTCTGGAAAGGGGCTCTGCACATGATCTTTGAACGGCCCGACCTTGCGCCCCATGGTCTCGAGGGTGCGATCCCCGCAGGGGCCTATGACCTGCGGCCCGTGCGTCCTTCGGATACGGGGCTGATCGCGCTTTATACCGGCGATCTGCGCGTGGCGCAGGCGACGTCTTCGATTCCCCATCCGCTGCCGCCCGGCACGACCGAGGCGTTCATCGCCCGCGTCATGGCGCCCGGCAGCATCGAAAAGGCATGGACCATCGATGGCACCCGCGCCGGCATGGGCGAGGTAATGGGCGTGATCAGCCTGACCGAGCTTGATATCGGACAATGCGAGATCGGCTATTGGGTGGCGCCGGTGTTTTGGAACGCGGGCGTCGCGTCCTCTGCCGTTGGCGCATTGATTGCGGCCAACCCGCTGGCGTGCCGCACTATTTTCGCCACGGTGCAGCAGGGCAATCCGGCGTCGGCGCGGGTTTTGACGAATTGCGGCTTTACCTATCTAGGGGATGCCGAATCCTATTGCCTCGCGCGGGGCGGTACCGTTCCCACCTGGACCTATAGCCGGAAACTGGATTGAGCCGGGCCGGCCCTTTGCGTATTGAGGCGCCAGCCGATGCTGCGCGCCTTTGCCGCGCCTTCCTCCGCCGTGCCATCTCTGCCAAGCAGGAGCGATAAGATGAAATTTCTGGATCTCGCCAAAGTCTATATCCGGTCCGGCGGCGGCGGCGGTGGCTGCGTCAGCTTTCGCCGCGAGAAATATATCGAATTCGGCGGCCCCGATGGCGGTGACGGCGGCGATGGCGGCTCGGTCTATGCCGAGGCGGTCGATGGTCTGAACACGCTGATCGATTTTCGCTATCAGCAACATTTCTTTGCCCGAAGCGGCCAGCCCGGCATGGGCAAGCAGCGCACCGGCAAGGATGGCGACGATATCGTGCTGCGCGTGCCCGTCGGCACCGAGATCCTCGACGAAGATCAGGAGACGGTGATTGCCGACATGACCGAGCTGGGTCAGCGCGTTGAATTGGCGCGCGGCGGCAATGGCGGCTTTGGCAACCTGCATTTCAAATCCTCGACCAATCAGGCACCCCGCCGGGCCAACCCCGGCCAGGAGGGGGTCGAGCGTACCATCTGGCTGCGGCTGAAGCTGATTGCCGATGTCGGTCTTTTGGGAATGCCCAACGCGGGCAAATCGACCTTTCTGGCGGCCACGTCCAACGCGCGGCCCAAGATCGCGGATTACCCCTTTACCACGCTCCATCCCAATCTGGGCGTTGTGGGCGTTGACAACGTCGAATTCGTCGTGGCCGACATTCCCGGCCTCATCGACGGCGCCAGCGAGGGCAGGGGTCTGGGCGATCTTTTCCTCGGCCATGTCGAGCGGTGCGCGATCCTTCTGCACCTCGTCGACGGCACCTCGCAGACGGTGGCCGAGGATTATCAGACGATCATCACCGAGATCGAGGCCTATGACGGCCCGCTGGCCTCGAAGCCGCGCCTGACCGTGCTGAACAAGATCGACGCGCTTGACGAAGATGCGCTGGCCGAGGCGAAGGCCGAGTTGGAAGAGGCGTCGGGCGGCCCTGTGATGACCATGTCGGGCGTCTCGGGCGATGGCGTCACGGATGTTCTGCGCGCCCTGCGCAGCGAGATCGACGATGACCGGCTGCGTCACCGCAAGGCCGGCGAAGACGAGCCCGCGCCGTGGCAGCCCTGAGCAAGGCGCGCCGCGTCGTCGTCAAGATCGGCTCGGCCCTTCTGGTGGACCGGGCGGCGGGCCATTTGCGCGCCGAATGGCTCGAGGGGCTTTGCGATGACGTGGCGCGGCTGCGTGCGCGCGGCGTCAATGTGGTGCTGGTGTCGTCTGGGTCCATCGCGCTGGGGCGAGGCACGCTGGACCTGCCCCAAGGCGCGCTGACGCTGGAGCAGAGCCAGGCCGCCGCCGCCGTGGGCCAGATCCGTCTCGCGGGCGCCTATCAAGCGGCGCTGGCTGCGCGCGGTCTGACCGCGGCGCAGGTGCTTCTGACGCTGGAGGACAGCGCGGACCGGCGGCGTTACCTCAATACGCGCGCCACGCTCGAGCAGCTCTTGCGCCTTGGGGCGGTCCCCATCGTCAACGAGAATGACACCGTCGCCACGGACGAGATCCGCTACGGCGACAACGATCGCCTTGCGGCGCAGGTCGCGGTGACGGCGGGGGCCGACCAGCTCATTTTGCTGAGCGATGTGGACGGGTTCTATTCCGGCAATCCCGGCCTTGATGCCGCCGCGCGCCGTTTCGACAGGGTCGACGCCATCACCCCCGAGATTGAGGCAATGGCGGGCGATCCGCTCTCGGGGCTCAGCAAGGGCGGGATGAAAACCAAACTGATGGCCGCCCGCGCCGCGATGGCAGCAGGCTGCGACATGGCGATCACCCAAGGCGACGTATTGCGGCCCATCGCGGCGCTTGAGGCGGGCGCGAATGCGACCTGGTTCACCGCCCAAGGCACGCCGCAGCAGCGCCGCAAGGCCTGGATCGGTGCGATGAAGCCCAAGGGCCGCCTGGTGATTGACGCCGGCGCCCAGCGGGCCATCCACGGGGGCAGCAGCCTGCTGCCCGCGGGCGTGACCGGCGTGTCGGGCGCGTTTCGGCGCGGCGACGCCATCGAGATTATCGGCGAGGCGGGCGAGACGCTGGGTCTTGGCCTGACGCGCTATGACGCGGCCGATGCGGGCCGGATAAAGGGCCTGCGCTCGGATGTCATTGAGGATGTTCTGGGCTATCCTGCGCGCGCCGCACTGATTCACCGCGACGATATGGCGTTCTGACGCCGCAAGGAGCCCGACGCATGGCACAGACCGAAGACATCCCAGCCCTGATGGCCCGCATCGGCGCCTGCGCGCGCGCCGCCGCCACGGAAATGGCCGTGACCGAGGCCGGCCGCAAGGATATGGCCCTGCGCGGCGCGGCAGATGCTGTCTGGGCGCGCCGCGCGGCGATCATCGAGGCCAACGCCAAGGACATGGCCGCCGCCCGCGACAAGGGACTGAGCGCCGCGATGATCGACCGCCTCATGCTGGATGAGGGCCGCGTGCGTGCCATCGCGGACGGGCTGCGCGCCGTGGCGGATCAGGACGATCCGGTGGGCCGCGTCTTGGCCGAGTGGAGCCAGCCGAGCGGCATCAATATTCGGCGCGTCTCGACGCCTCTCGGCGTCGTCGGCGTCATTTACGAATCGCGCCCGAATGTCACCGCGGATGCCGGCGCGCTTTGCCTCAAGGCCGGGAATGCCTGCATCCTGCGCGGCGGATCCGAGAGCTATCACAGCTCCCGCGCCATTCATGCTTGCCTCAAGCAGGGCCTGCGCGAGGCGGGCCTGCCCGAAGAAGCGATCCAGTTGGTCCCTACGCGTGACCGGGCGGCGGTACAGGAAATGCTGACCATGACAGGCAGCATCGATGTGATCGTGCCGCGGGGCGGCAAGGCGCTCGTCGGGCTGGTGCAGCGCGAGGCGCGTGTGCCGGTTTTTGCCCATCTGGACGGCATCGTGCATATCTATGTCGACGCCACGGCGGATGCCGAAAAAGCGATGCGCGTCGTGCTGAACTCCAAGACGCGGCGCACGGGCGTTTGCGGCGCAGCCGAATGCCTGCTGATCCACCGTGATCTGGTGGGCGGTCTGGGCAATGACCTGGTGCGCGCGCTGATCGAGGCGGGCATCGAGGTGCGCGCGGACGAAGCCTTGAGCGCGATCGAGGGGACCGTGCGCGCGAGCGAAGCGGATTGGGGCTGCGAATATCTGGACAGCATCATCGCGGCGCGTGTCGTCGGTGATCTGGGCCTCGCCATCGGCCATATCGCGGAATACGGCTCGCACCATACCGATTGCATCATCAGCGAGGATCCGGCGGCGGTGCAGAAATTCCAGGCGGAGGTCGACAGCGCCATCGTCATGCACAACGCCTCGACGCAATTCGCGGATGGCGGCGAATTTGGCATGGGCGCCGAGATCGGCATCGCCACAGGCAAGCTGCATGCGCGCGGCCCGGTGGGCGCGGCGCAGCTGACCAGCTTCAAATACCTGGTGGTCGGGGATGGCACGGTTCGGGGCTAGCCCCGCCGCAACGCTCGCTTGATCAGAAACTGACCGACACGCTGCCGTTCATCTGCACATCCGCGCGGCGGCCCATCTCGGCCAAGAGGCCCGGCAGCAGGGCGAATTGCACCTGCGCGGCGGGTAGATCATCCACGTCCAACGGCTCGGGCGCGGTCAGACGCGCCCAGTATTCCGGCTTTGGCTCGGCACGATCTCCGATGGCCGTGATGCGCAGTGCGTCGGCACCGCCCTCGACACGGATCGTGCCACCATAGGGGATCGCCTGCTCGGCGCATAGAATGGCAAGAAAGGCCGCCTGCGCCATCTGGCGCGGCAAGGCGCCGGGCACCTGCCAGTCGCACGCGATCTTGGCGGTGTAGACGCCATCGACAATGCCACGCATTTCGCGCTCGGCCATGCTTTGCCCCTCGGATGTGAGGCCGAAGGCGACGCGAAAAAAGCGCAGCCGCGCGTTGGCATTCGCGGCGCTGTCCGCAACGAGCGCCATCTCGGGGCCGTCGGGAACGCCGGCCATGCCCAAAAGCTCCAGCCCGTTCGAAATGGCGCCGACGGGGCTGATCAAATCGTGGCAGATACGCGAGCCTATCAGGGCGGCCAAATTACGGTTAGGCTGGGTCATGAGGATCCTTTCGGACGGGCCGCTATTCGGCCCCGGCGGGGGGCCAAGGGCAGAGGCACACAAATGAGTGATTTCGCGGCATTTCTGGAGCCGGGCATGCGGGTCGAGGCGCCCAGCCAGCCCGAATGGGGTGTGGGGCAGGTACAATCGAATGTCGGGGGCAAGGTCACGGTCAATTTCCCCGATGCGGGCAAGGTGGTGATCGATACCAGCCGCGTCATGCTGCTGCCGGTCTTTGATCCGTCATGATGGTTACGAAATGATTAACTGATCCCGATATTTGCGCAACCCACGCGTGTATTTCCTTTCGTTCCATGGCAATGTTGCCTTTGGCGCGTGCCGGCCATAGAAACGGGGGTCAAATGAATTGTCGCCGAGGCGCCATGCAGAACGCCGCGTCCAGCACCGGGCCAACGCTTCGTCACGTCCCCGATTTTCAGCTGCGCCTCGCGGCGGATGTCGCCGAGGTGCGTGCGGCGCAGCGCCTGCGCTATCGCGTCTTCGTGGACGAGTTGGGCGGCGGCGGCCCGATGGTTGACCATGCGGAGGGGCTGGAGGCGGATTCCCACGATGACTGGGTCGATCATCTGCTGCTTCTGGATCGTGCCTTGCCCGGCGACGCGGCCGATCAGGTGGTCGGCGTCTATCGCCTCTTGCGAGCGGATCAGGCGACGCGTGCCGGGCGGTTCTACTCGGAATCCGAGTATGACCTCACGCCCTTGCGCCAAAGCGGACGTACCCTGCTGGAGCTGGGGCGGTCCTGCGTCGATGCGCGCTATCGTGGGGGCAAGGCACTGATGCATCTGTGGCAGGGTCTTGGCGCCTATGTCGAGGAGCACGGGATCGACTTGCTCTTCGGGGTGGCCAGCTTTCACGGAACGGACGTGACCGCGCTGGCCGAACCGCTCTCGCTGCTGCATCACCGCCATCTGGCGCCGCCCGAGATGCGCCCGCGCTCGCTGCGTCATCAACCGATGGATTTGATCGCACCGGAGGCGCTGGACCGCCGCCGCGCGATGGTGCAGGTGCCGCCTCTGATCAAGGCGTATCTGCGGCTTGGCGGTTATGTCGGTGATGGCGCCTATATCGATGGCGATTTCAACACGGTCGACGTGTGTCTTGTGATGGATACCGAGCGGCTGGGGGCTGGGCACCGCGCGCTTTATGCGGCGGACCGCGGATGACCATGTCCCAGCGCGAGGCGCCCATCCCCGACTGGCCCCGGCGTGACGGACCTGAGATGCCGCCCATGACGCTTGCGGCCAAGCTGCGTGCGGGGCTTCGCATGACAGCTTTGTTAATCGTACTGATTGTACTCTTGCCGACGCTTTTGTTGATCCGAGCGGTGGAGCGGCCGATTTGCGGGCAGGGACGCCCCGTCTCGCCTTATATCGTGCAGGCGTTCTTTCGGGCGTGTCTGTTCATCCTGCGGATCCGCGTGACGGTCGACGGGCGGCCCATGCGGCTGCCGGGGGCGGTGGTGGGCAATCATGCCTCATGGCTTGACATCTTTGCGCTGAACGCGTGGCACCGGGTGTTCTTCATCTCGAAATCCGAGGTGGCCGGCTGGCCCGGTATCGGTTTTCTGGCCAAAGCCGCCGGAACACTCTTTATCCGGCGCGCGGCGCGCGAGGCGCAGGCGCAGACCGCCGCACTGGCCGCGCGACTGGAGGACGGCCATCAGCTGCTTTTCTTTCCCGAAGGCACCTCGACCGATGGTCTGCGGGTGCTGCCCTTCAAGGCGACGCTTTTCGAGGCGTTCTTTGCGCCGGGGCTGCGCGAGGCGGCCTATATCCAGCCGGTGACGGTGATCTACACCGCGCCGAAGGACACCGATCCGGCCTTTTACGGCTGGTTCGGGGATATGGATTTTGCACCGCATTTCGCCGCGGTTCTGGCCGCGCGCCATGGCGGCGAGGTGCGGCTGGTCTATCACGCGCCGCTCAAAGTGTCTGATTTCGCGGATCGCAAGGCCCTGTCGCGCGCCGCCGAAGCCATGGTGCGCAGCGCGATGCCGGGTGGCGGGCGCTGACTTGGGTCAGCCCATCGCGCGGATAAGCGTGCCGAGCGCGGCGGCAGGATCGTCCTCGGCCCAGATCTCGTCACCGATGCCGAAGAAATCGGTCAGCTGCGCCAGCTCGCCGATGCGGGTGGCATCCAGCGCGCCCTCGGCTACGACCGGGATCTCGATCATCTCGGACCACCACTTAAAGAGCTCGTCCTCTGCCTGCGCGCCATCGCCAAGGCCGCTGGCCCCGGCTGGCCCGAAGGCAACGTAATCGGCGCCGGCCTCGCCCGCGCTCATCCCCTCGTGCCGGGTCTGGGCACAATAGGCGCCCACGATGGCATCAGGCCCCAGCGCCTTGCGTGCCTTGCGGACCGAGCGGGCGCCATCCATCAGGTGAACCCCGTCGAGGCCCAGCCGCTCGGACAGAGAAATATGGCTTTGAAGCACGACAGCCACGTCGCGGGCATGCGCGATCTCGCGGCAAGCATCGGCCGCGCGCGCGATGCGGTCTTCGTCATGGCTGGCCAGCGCGAGGCGCAGGCAGGCAACCTCGTGCGCGTCGAGTACTGCGGCCAGTTGCGTGGTAAATTGGCTCAGCTCGAAGTCTGGCGGGGTGATCAGATAGATCTGCGGCGTCTCTTGGTCGCTCATGGCGCGCTCCTGGGGTCTGTGCTTGGCCCCGCGTATAGCGCGACTTTTCGGTCGGCGCCACAGGTGGCGCGCGGCGATGCCTCCGGCGGGGATATTTGAAGCAAGAAGAAGGGCCGGGGGCTTTTCAAGTCGGGGGGAGGGCGGTATCACCCGCTCTGATTGCGAGGTTTGTTCATGCCCACCGATACGCCACAGCCCAGTTTCGTTCTGGTGCGCCCCCAGATGGGCGAAAATATCGGCGCTGCGGCGCGGGCGATGTGGAATTTCGGGCTGGACAGGATGCGCATCGTGGATCCGCGCGACGGTTGGCCCAATCCTGCGGCGACTGCGATGGCCAGCGGTGCGGGGCGGCTTCTGGACGAGGCGCAGCTGGCTCCGGACCTGCCCAGCGCGCTGAGCGATTGCCATTATGTCTATGCCACGACCGCACGGGGCCGCGAGTTGACCAAGCCAATTCTGAGCCCCGAAGAGGCGATGCAGGACGCGGCGCGCCGGATCGCCGACGGCCAGAAGGTGGCCGTGATGTTCGGCCCCGAGCGCTCGGGGCTGGAAAACGAGGATGTCGTGCGCGCAAGCGCGATCATCACCGTGCCGGTCAATCCCGATTTTCCCAGTCTCAACCTCGCGCAATGCGTTCTGCTGACCGCATACGAGTGGCGCCGCGCCAGTGCCGCCGTGCCGGAGGGCCGCGTTCACATGCACAACACCGAGTGGGCCAGCCAGACCGAGATCGAGGCACTGGCGGTGCATTACGAGGACCGGATGCAGGAGGCCGGCTTTTTCTACCCCGATCACAAGGCCACGAGCATGCGCCAGACGCTGCGCAATTTCTGGAGCCGGATGCCGCTGACGCAGGCCGATACGCGGCTTTTGCACGGTATCCTGCGTCAGATGGTCCGCTGGAAGGATCGCGGGGACGGCGGCGCTTGAAGGGGCAGGGTGGGCGCACTAATCTGCGCATCGCGTCAGATAGGGTAAGGAGCGCCGGAAATGGCTGAAAAGCGAAGCATTTTTCAGGAGGTCGCGGATGGTGCGTCCGGCGGCGCCGAGCGTCCGCAGCCCAGAGGTGGCATGATCGACGCCGGCAAGCGTGGCGCGCGTCGCGGCATCCGGCTGTGGTTGATGGCGCTATTCGCGCTGGTCGTTGTGATGATCGCCGTCGGCGGTCTGACCCGACTTACCGACAGTGGCCTTTCCATCACCGAATGGCGCCCGCTGACCGGGGCGATCCCGCCGATGAGCACCGCTGACTGGGAGGCGGAATTTGCCCTCTATCAGCAGATCCCCGAGTTTCAGAAGCAGAATAGCTGGATGAGTCTTGAGGATTTCAAGGTGATCTATTGGTGGGAATGGGGCCACCGGCAGCTGGGCCGCGTGATCGGCCTTGTCTGGGCCGTAGGCTTTTTCGGCTTTTTGGCGGCGCGGCAGATCCCGGCAGGCTGGACGCGGCGGCTGCTGTTTCTGGGCGTGCTTGGCGGCGCGCAGGGCGCAGTGGGCTGGTGGATGGTCTATTCCGGCCTCGGTGATGGGCGGCTTGATGTGGCCTCTTACCGCTTGGCGACGCATCTGGGCCTTGCCTTCGTCATCCTTGGCTTCATCACCTGGTACGTGCTGCTTCTGTCGCGCCCCGAGCGGGACATCCTACAGGCGCGGAGGTCGCGTGAGAGCAGACTTTTCAGCCTTGGCACGGGCTGGATGCATTTCACCTTCCTGCAGATCCTGATCGGCGCGCTGGTCGCCGGGATCGACGCCGGGCGCACCTACACAACCTGGCCGCTCATGGGAGGCGGCCTCTGGCCCGGCAACATGATGGTGCTCGAGCCGTGGTGGCGGAACTTCTTTGAAAATCCCGGCACGGTGCAATTCATCCACCGCATGACGGGTTATGCGCTGCTCGCGTTTTCGGTGATGGCACTGCTGCGAGGCCGGCGCAGCGCGCATAACGCGACACGCAATGCTTTCACGCTGGCCTTCACCGTTTTGGTCGCGCAAATTGCCCTGGGGATCGTGACCGTGGTGCTGGCCGCGCCGTGGGAGGTGGCGATCCTGCACCAGTTCCTGGCTGTGATCTTGTGGGTGCTGGTCATTCGCGCGCGCTTTCATGCAGGCTACCCGGTGGCGCAATCCGTAAGAGGAAAATGATATGACCGCCTATGACGATCTCATGGCGCATCAGCGCCAGACCGAGGCGCTGGCGCAGATTGCGGGCAGGCTCAGCTGGGACCGCGAGACGGTGATGCCGCGCGGCGCCGCCGCGCAGCGCTCGGAAGAGGCGGGCGCGCTCAGCGAGGTGCTGCACGCGCGCCGCACCGATCCGCGCATCGGGGACTGGCTGGAGGCGGCGAGCGGCGAGGCGCTGGATCAGGCGGGGGAGGCGCAGCTGCGTCACATTCGGCGCAGCTATGAGCGCACGCAGCGCGTGCCGTGTGACCTGGCCGCGCGCATCGCAAAATTCACGGCGCTCAGCCAAGGCCGCTGGGCCGAGGCGCGCGAGGCCGATGACTTTGCGGCCTTTGCGCCGGTTCTGGCCGAGGTCGTGGCCCTGCGCCGCGAGGAGGGGGCCGCGCTGGCCGATGGCGGCGACATCTATGATGCCATGCTGGACGATTATGAGCCGGGGGCCAAGGCCGTTGATCTCGAGGCGATGTTCGGCGCATTGCGTCCAGGTCTGATCGCGCTGCGTGAGGCCGCGCTGGGGGCCGCTGCGGCGCCTGTCGTCTCTGGGCAATTCGATGTGCAGACTCAGATGCGCCTTGCGCGGCAACTGGCCAAGGTGTGCGGCTATGACATGACGCGCGGGCGCATCGACAAGGCGGTGCATCCCTTCTCCAGCGGGTCGGGCGACGATGTGCGCATCACCACCCGCACCAGCGATGACGAGCCGTTCAATTGCATATATTCCACGATGCATGAGGCAGGCCACGCGATCTATGAGCAGTCGATTGATCCGGCCTATGCATTGACCCCGCTGGGCGCGGGTGTGTCTATGGGCGTCCATGAAAGCCAAAGCCGCATCGTCGAAAATCAGCTGGGTCGCAGCCGCGCCTTCACGGGCTGGCTCTATGGCCAGCTGCGCGATGCTTTCGGCGATTTCGGGATCGACGGCCCGGATGCGTTCTATGCCGCCGCCAACAGCCTGCATCGCGGCTATATCCGCACCGAGGCCGATGAGGTGCAGTACAATCTGCACATCCTCATGCGGTTTGATCTGGAACGGGCGCTTGTTTCGGGCGATCTGGCGCCGGGCGATCTCGAGGAGGCTTGGAATGCGCGTTTCCTGCGCGATTTCGGCTATGCGGTGCCGCGCGCTTCGCAGGGCTGTTTGCAGGATGTGCATTGGTCGGTGGGCCTCTTTGGGTATTTCCCGACCTACTCACTGGGGAATGTCTACGCGGGCTGCCTGGCCGAGGCGCTGAGGCAGGCGGTGCCGACACTGGACGATCAGTTGGCGGACGGCGACATGAGCGCCGCGATGGCATGGCTCCGCGAGAATGTGCAGCAGCATGGCGGGCTTTACACCCCGCGCGAGTTGATCACGCGCGCTTGTGGGGCCGAGCCGTCAGAGGCACCGCTGATGAATTATCTTGAGCAGAAATTCGGCGCGCTTTATCCGGCGGGGTAGGTGCCGCCCCTAGCCGCGCTTGCGGTAGGCGTCCCTTGCGCGCGCGGCTTCTTCGCGCGCGGCGGCCACATCGGACGACGCGTTTCCCAGGATCGAGGTGATATCGCTGGCAAGTGGCCCGAGCGGCGCGCCCGTGCGCCTTGCGCGATCCAGGATGTCATAGGCGACGTCGAAATCGTCGCCTTGGATCTCGTAGACGCTGAGCAGCGACCCCGCCGCATCGAGATACTGTGCGCGCCGCGGCGATGGCGCGGCGCCCGGCGCGCCGGTGACACCCGCCGCAATATCGAGCGCGCCATAACCTTCTTCGGCCAAGCGGCGCGCGGCGCTGCCGCAGGTCTCGAGCCGGTCAAGCTCGGCGTCGATACCGGCGCGATCCGTGAGTTGGGTTACCTCAGCCAGACGCGAGGCGCAGTTGGAAGCGTTGAGCTGCGCAGCCTCGACCGCGGCATCGACCGGGACCATGACCGCATTGCGCATTGTGGGCGTTTCGCCGCCGCCGCCGCCCAGATGGTGCCAGACCGCCACGCCCGAGACGGCGAGGATCGCGGCACTGGCCAGCGCCGCGGCGATCAGCGTGCCGCGGCGCGGCGTGCTCATTCGGTCTCGGGCGCGGCCGTTTCTGCCGCGCCATTCTCGACATCGGCCTCATCCGTCTGCTCGGCGATCCATGCCACGCTAACAACGATTTCGTTCTTGCCTGTGTTGAAGACCTTGACCCCACCCGCGCTGCGCGAGCGGAACGAGATACCCTCGACCGGCACGCGGATCGACTGGCCCTTGGACGTTGCCAGCATGATCTGATCCTCGAGCGTTACGGGGAAGCTGGCCACGAGGGCGCCGCCGCGCATTGCCTTGTCCATTGCCGTGACGCCCATGCCGCCGCGCCCGCGAATTGGATAGTCATGGCTGGAGCTCAGCTTGCCACTGCCCTGCTCGGATATGGTCAGAATGAGGGTTTCGGCCTCTTTCATCTCATTGAACTGCTCTTGAGAGAGCGGGGCGTCGGCGTTGCCCTCTTCCTCGGCGGCATCCATTTCTTCGTCGGTCAGACCGGCCTGCTGGCGGCGCATCTTGAGATAGGCGGCGCGGTCGTCCGAGGTTGCCTCGAAATGCGGGATGATCGACATCGACACGACGCTGTCGTCGCCGGTCAGCCTGATGCCGCGCACACCCAAGCTGGCGCGGCTGTTGAAGACGCGCACATCGGTCGCCCGGAAGCGGATGGCGCGGCCCGAGGAGGTGACCAACATCACATCATCGTCGTTCGAAGCGATGCGCGCATTGATCAGCGTGATCCCGGCGTTCTCTTCCTCAAAGCGCATGGCGATCTTGCCGTTCGATCGCACATTGGTGAAATCCGACAGCTTGTTGCGGCGCACCGTGCCTGCGGAAGTGGCAAACACCACCTGTAGATCGTCCCACTCACTCTCGTCGCGGTCGACGGGCATGATCGCGGCGATCGAGACGCCCGTGGGGATGGGCAGGATATTGACGATCGCCTTGCCCTTGGACGTGCGGCCCCCTTGCGGCAGGCGCCAAGTCTTGAGCTTGTAGACCATGCCATCGGTCGTGAAGAAGAGCAGCTGCGTATGCGTGTTGGCCACAAAGAGGGTGGTGACCACATCCTCGTCCTTGGTGGCCATGCCGCCCACACCCTTGCCGCCGCGCTTTTGTGCGCGGAAATCGGCCAGCGCGGTGCGCTTGATGTAGCCGCCAGAGGTGACCGTGACGACCATTTCTTCACGCTCGATCAGATCCTCATCGTCCATGTCGCCGGACCAGTCAACGATCTGGGTGCGGCGCGGCACGGCAAAGAGGTCACGCACCTCGCTCAGCTCGTTTGCGATGATCTCCATGATCCGCTCGCGGCTGGCGAGGATGGCGAGGTATTCCTTGATCTTGCCGGCCAGCTCTTGCAGCTCGTCGGTGACTTCCTTGACGCCCAGTTGCGTCAGGCGCTGAAGGCGCAGTTCCAGAATGGCGCGCGCCTGTGCCTCGGAGAGGTTGTAGGTGCCGTCATCGTTGGCGGTATGCGTGGGATCGTCGATCAGCGCGATATATTCCAGGATATCGCCCGCGGGCCAGCGGCGGGTCATCAGCTTTTGGCGCGCGTCGGCGGCGTCGGCGGACGAGCGGATGGTCGCGACCACCTCGTCGACATTGCTGACGGCGACGGCCAGACCGCACAGGATATGGCTGCGCTCGCGCGCCTTACGCAGTTCATAGGCGGTGCGGCGAGCGACGACATCCTCGCGGAAGTCGATGAAGGAGGTCAGGAACCGGCGCAGCGTCAGCTGCTCGGGGCGCCCGCCATTTAGGGCCAGCATGTTGCAGCCGAAATAGGTCTGCATGGGCGTGAAGCGGAAGAGCTGGTTCAGCACGACTTCGGCGGTCGCATCGCGCTTCAGCTCGACCACGACGCGCACGCCGTTGCGGTCGCTCTCGTCCTGCACATGGGCGATGCCCTCGATCCGCTTTTCGCGGGCGGCTTCGGCGATGCGCTCGATCATGGTGGCCTTGTTCACCTGATAGGGGATCTCGTCGATAATGATCGCCCAGCGGTCCTTGCGGATCTCCTCGGTGCGGGTCTTGGCGCGCACGATGACGCTGCCACGGCCCTCCAGATACGCCTTCCGCGCGCCGGTGCGGCCCAGCATGATGCCGCCGGTGGGGAAGTCGGGTCCGGGGATATAATCGATAAGGTCTTCGGAGCTGAGATCCGGGTTCTCGATCAGCGCGAGCGTCGCGTCGATCACCTCGCCCAGATTGTGGGGCGGGATGTTGGTCGCCATGCCGACGGCGATACCGCCCGCGCCATTGACCAGCATATTGGGAAAGCGCGCGGGCAGAACGGTCGGCTCGCGGTCCTTGCCGTCATAGTTATCCTGAAAATCGACGGTTTCCTTGTCGATATCGGCCAAGAGATAGGCCGCCGGCTTGTCCATGCGCACCTCGGTATAGCGCATGGCGGCGGCGTTATCGCCATCCATCGAGCCGAAATTGCCCTGACCGTCCAGCAGCGGCAGCGACATCGAGAAATCCTGCGCCATCCGCACCAGCGCGTCATAGATCGCAGAGTCGCCGTGCGGGTGGTATTTACCCATTACGTCGCCCACGGCGCGGGCTGATTTGCGGTAAGGTTTGTCATGCGTATTGCCGCCCTCCCACATCGCATAAAGGATACGGCGATGGACAGGTTTCAGGCCGTCGCGCAGATCGGGGATCGCGCGGCTGACGATGACGGACATGGCATAATCGAGATACGACGTCTTCATCTCATCCGCGATCGAGACGCGCGGGCCATCATAGGCCGGGCGCTCGGGGCGGTTTTCTTCCATGTCTTCGGGGGGTTGCGGCGTATCGGTCAAGTCGGTGCCCATCCTGTCGCGTCAAACTATATGCAGTGCGCAGAGGTATATCACCGCCATGATATGGGGTGCAATGGCGCATGGGCGTGGTGTTTGGCAGCCACCAAGAGAGCCTGCTAACAACCTGTTTTTATTGAAAAGTAATTTCTTTCGGGCATCATCATTAAAGGGGCAAGTGCAGGAGCAGAAAACATGCCGATGAGCGAGACTGAAATGATGCTGAAAGGTTACGGGCTGACCACTGCGGAATTCTTCTATGGGATGCCCGATTACGTCCATGTGCTGAACAGTTATGTCTGGCAGGATTACGACATCGCGCCGGACCACCCCAAACTGTTTCAATTCGTCGAATTCTGGCAACGCGAGTTGGACGGCCCGCTGCATTCGGTGCGTTTTACCCATCGCAAGATGATTGCGCCGGGCGAGTGGCGCAATGTGACGGGGGAATTCACGCTGCATTGATGGGCGCCGCCGGGGCCGTGCCCCGGCGAGCGGACCGGATCAGGGAATGATGCGGGTGTACTTCATGCCTTCGAGCGATGCGCCAGCGGCAAGGCCTGCCTGGCCAAAGACGACGGCGATCACGGGCGAGATCGACGTGGTCGTCTCGGCGCGCAAGTTCTCGGCGGTGTCCTTGAACACGTATTCGATATCCGCGCCCGCGGCCCAGCCGGACGAGCGCCGGAAATTGGCCAGAGCGGCAGGGGTCATGAAGAACAGAACATGCGCGAATTGCTGCGCGCCGATCTGCAAGCCGACACTGCCCTTGGTGGCGGAATAGTAATCGACGGTCTGCCCATTGATCTGCAGAGCGCCGCGCCCGTATCCGCCGCCAAGGCCAAGGCTGGCCTCGGTGATCAGTGGCATGACCAGCATGCCTGCGGATTTCTCGGCCAGCGACTGCGTGCCGGGGTAGCGATCGTAGAGATAGCGCACGGTGGTGTTGACACGCGCGTCGATTTCCTGCGGGCCGCGGCTGCCGATGCCGTTGCCGCAAGCGGCCGTCATAAGCCCGGCGCTGCCGAGCGCGCCCAGGGTAAAGCCGCGTCTGGTGAGAATGCTCATGGATCTATGCCTGTTCGTTGCCTGAATACCGCCGGCTGTTTGGCAGCCGATCTGGCAAAACTATAGGCGGCGCGCCGCGCATTGTCACGCGCGGGCTGGCTTTTGGGCGAATTACCGCGCGAAAATGCGGGTCTTAGCGCAGGAGGCGGGCCATCGCGGGGGCGAAGTAGGTCAGAACGCCGTCGCAACCCGCGCGTTTGAAGGCCATCAGGCTCTCTTGCATGGCGCGCTCGCCATCGATCCAGCCGTTCTGCGCCGCCGCCGCGATCATCGCGTACTCGCCGCTGACCTGATAGGCGTACGTGGGCGCGGCGAACGTGTCCTTGGCCCGGCGGCAAATGTCGAGATAGGGCATGCCCGGCTTGACCATCACCGCATCGGCGCCTTCGGCCAGATCGCGGGCGATCATGCGCAGCGCCTCGTCCGAATTGGCCGGGTCCATCTGGTAGGTGCGCTTATCGCCCTTGAGCGCGCCCGAGGCGCCCACCGCGTCGCGGAACGGGCCGTAAAAGGCGCTGGCGTATTTCGCGGCATAGCTGAGCAGGATGATGTCCTGATGGCCCGCGCGCTCCAGCGCGGTGCGGATTGCGCCGATACGCCCGTCCATCATGTCCGACGGGCCGATGATGTCGACGCCCGCCTCGGCCTGCGCCAGCGCCTGTTTCACCAGCGCCTCCACCGTCTCGTCATTGACGATCACGCCGTCGCGGACAAAGCCGTCATGGCCGGTGTCCGAGTACGGATCAAGTGCGACATCCGCCATCACCATCATGTCCGGCACCGCGGCCTTGATGGCGCGCGTCGCGCGGTTGCTGAGGTTCTCGGGGTTCCAGGCCTCGGCGCAATCGGCGGTGCGCTTCTCGGGGCCGCTATAGGGAAAGAGGCAGATGGCCGGGATGCCCAGATCTGCGGCCTCGCGCGCGGCCTCGGCCACGCGGTCCACGCTGAGGCGATTGACGCCGGGCATGGATGTGACAGGCTCGCTGATATTCTCGCCGTCGCGCACGAAGACGGGCCAGATCAGATCGCCAACCGACAGCGCGTTCTCGGCGCCAAGTGCGCGCAGGCCGGGTGTGCGGCGCATCCGGCGGGGACGGGCAGCGGGAAAGGGGGCGGAGCTGGATTTCATGGGCATCACCTGGCTGTTGGCTGTGGCGCCCACTTGGTTACACGGATGGGCCGCCATCTCAAGGGCCGGCACGCGCCTGGCGTCGGGGCTCTTTGGCCTGAAACCCGCGCTTTCGATCCGCGCGGAAACGCATTAAGAGAGGCGGCAACTTGGCCGAGCGGGGATGACGTGGACTGGTACTCAACGGTTTTCGAATTGATCGACATGCGCAGTTTCAGCAACCTGTGGTTCTGGATCGCGCTTGCGGTGCTGTGGTCCTCGACCAGCCATTATGTTCTGGGCGTGCCGTGGGACATGATCACACGCGCCCGCAAGGGGCACGAGCAGGCTATGGCGGATATGAACGCGCTGGCCGCGATCAACAGCCGGCGGATCCTCTATATCGGGCGCGAGTCGGGGCTGTTGCTGACCGGCTTCATTTTTTTCGTCCTCACTGGGGCATTTTTAATGGGCTGGGTCTATGACCGCGAATTCGCGCAGGCCGTGCTGCTGCTCATGCTGCCGATGTCGCTGGTCTGGCTCTTGTCGGTGCGCACTGCCAACCGGATCGAAGCCGAGGCGCTGGAGGGCGAAGCGCTGATTTCGACCTTCAATCGGCACCGCCTTCTGGTGCAGTTGATCGGCATGGTCTCGATCTTCGTCACCGCGATGTGGGGCATGTATCAGAACATGACGACCTCGGCACTCGGGTGAGGGCGCCCGCATGGAATGCGCTTCTTTTCAGTGACATTCCACCGCGCGGTGCTAGATGCCGCCCCGAGCCGATACCCACGCATGATAACGCCGAACCGATAGTGAGCCGATGACAGCAAAAACCAGCACCCTCACCGTTTCGGGCGCCCCCGAAGGTTTCGATGCGCGGCTCGTGCTGGACGAGGTGGCGCGCGCGGGCGGCCCCGTCATGCATATTGCCCGCGATGACAAGCGGATGGCGGCCATGGCCTCGGCGCTGGCGTTCTTTCAGCCGGGCATGCCGGTGATGCAGTTCCCGGCCTGGGACTGCCTGCCGTTCGATCGCGTGTCGCCCAACCCGGATATTTCGGCCGCGCGCATGGCGACACTGGCAGGGCTAGTGCATGGCATGCCGGGGCAGTTCGTGCTGCTGACAACGCTCAGCGCGGCGATGCAGCGGATCCCGGCGCGGGACGTGCTGAAGGACGCGGCCTTTACGGCTCAGGTGGGCAAGCGCATCGACGAGGCGGCGCTGCGCGCCTTTCTGGTGCGCATGGGCTTTACCCAGACGCCCACGGTGACCGAGCCGGGCGATTACGCCGTACGCGGCGGGATCATCGACATTTACCCGCCCACCAGCGCGCGCGGCGGCGCCGAAGGTGGTGGCCCAGTACGGCTGGACCTTTTCGGCGACGTTCTGGATGGCTTGCGCCGGTTCGATCCGGTCAGTCAGCGCACGACCGAAAAGCTCGACATGATCGAGCTGGCGCCGGTCTCGGAGGTGATCCTCGACGAGGCCGCCGTGATGCGTTTTCGTCAGAATTACCGGATCGAGTTCGGCTCGGCAGGCACGGACGATCCGCTTTACGAGGCGATCAGCGCGGGGCGCAAGACGCAAGGGGCCGAGCATTGGCTGCCGTTCTTTCATGACAGGCTGGAGACGGTGTTCGACTATCTGCAAGGTGCGCCCGTCCTGATGGATGATGGGGTGGCGCCCGCACGCGCCGCGCGCTGGGACAGCATCACCGATCAGTACGAGGCGCGGCGCCACGCGATGACCGCCAAGGGGCGCGGCGACAGCGTCTACAAGCCCGTGCAGCCGGGCCTGCTCTATCTGGATGACGCCGCGTGGGACGCGGCGATGGCGCCGCACCGCGCGGTGCAGTTGCGCGCGCTACCGCAGGCGACGGGCGCGGGCGTGACCGATGCGGGCGGGCGCATCGGGCGCAATTTCGCGCCCGAGCGGCAGCAGGAAAACCTGAGCCTTTTCGGCGCCTTGAGGGACCATATTCAGGCAAAGATGGACAAGGGTCCGGTGCTTGTCGCCAGCTATACCGAAGGCGCGCGCGAGCGGATGGAGGGCCTTCTGGAGGATGAGGGTCTTGTTGGCCCCGTTACAGTCACCTCGGCCGAGCGGCTGGGCAAGACGGGTTTGCATCTGGCGGTCTGGCCCATCGATGCGGGCTTTGAAGGGCCCTTCGACAAAAAGCACCTGACGGTGATCTCGGAACAGGACATCCTCGGCGATCGTCTGATCCGCGCGCCCAAGCGCAAGCGCCGCGCCGAAAATTTCCTGAGCGAGGCCAACAGCCTGACGCCCGGCGATCTGGTGGTGCATGTCGATTTCGGGATCGGGCGGTATCTGGGCCTTGAGGTTGTCTCGGCCCTGGGCGCCGCGCATGAATGCATCGTGCTGGAATATGCCGAGGCGTCCAAGCTCTATCTGCCGGTCGAGAATGTCGAGCTGCTCAGCCGCTATGGCCACGAAGAGGGCCTGCTGGACAAGTTGGGCGGCGGCGCATGGCAGGCCAAGAAGGCCAAGCTGAAAGAGCGCATCCGCGAGATGGCCGATCGTCTGATCCGCATCGCCGCCGAGCGTGCGCTGCGCAGCGCCCCGGTACTGGAGCCCGAGCATCACGCGTGGGAGGAATTTTCGGCCCGCTTCCCCTATGAGGAGACGGACGACCAGCTGCGCGCCATCGAGGATGTGATGGCCGATCTGCAGGCGGGCACGCCGATGGATCGCCTGATTTGCGGCGATGTGGGCTTCGGCAAGACCGAGGTGGCGATGCGCGCGGCGTTTGCGGCGGCCATGTCGGGCATGCAAGTCGCCGTGATCGCGCCCACGACCTTGCTGGCACGCCAGCATTACAAGAGTTTCGCCGAACGGTTCCGCGGTTTTCCCATCAACGTGCGGCCCCTGTCGCGGTTTGTCTCGGCCAAGGACGCGGCGGCGACGCGCGAGGGGTTGGCCAAGGGGCAGGTCGATATCGTCGTCGGCACCCACGCCCTTTTGGCGAAATCGGTCAAGTTCCAAAACCTCGGCCTGCTCATCATCGACGAGGAGCAGCGGTTTGGCGTCGCGCACAAGGAACGGCTGAAGGCGCTGCGCAGCGACGTGCATGTGCTGACCCTGACAGCCACACCCATCCCCCGGACGCTGCAACTGTCGCTCTCGGGCGTGCGCGATCTCAGCATCATCGGCACGCCCCCGGTCGACCGCCTGTCGATCCGCACCTATGTCAGCGAATTCGACACGGTGACGATCCGCGAGGCGCTTTTGCGTGAGCATTACAGGGGCGGGCAAAGCTTCTTCGTGGTGCCGCGCATCTCCGACATCTCCGAGATCGAGGCGTTTCTGGATAACGAGCTGCCGGAGCTCAGCCATGTCATCGCGCATGGCCAGATGGCCGCGGGCGAGCTGGATACCCGGATGAATGCCTTCTACGACGGCAAGTATGACGTGCTGCTGGCGACGACCATCGTCGAGTCGGGCCTTGATATCCCGACCGCCAACACGATGATCATCCACCGCGCGGATATGTTCGGCCTCAGCCAGCTTTACCAGATCCGGGGGCGCGTGGGCCGGTCCAAGACGCGCGCCTACGCGTATCTGACGACCAAGCCGCGCGCGCCACTGACCACGACCGCCGAGAAACGCCTGCGTGTGCTGGGCAGTCTCGACACGCTGGGTGCGGGCTTTACGCTGGCCTCTCAGGATCTCGATATTCGCGGCGCCGGCAACCTTCTGGGCGAGGAGCAGTCGGGCCAGATGCGCGATGTGGGCTACGAGCTTTACCAGTCGATGCTGGAAGAGGCGGTGGCCAAGATCAAGGCAGGCGATACGGATGGCCTGCTGAGCGACGATGGCCAATGGGCGCCGCAGATCAATCTGGGCGTCCCGGTGCTGATCCCCGAGGAGTATGTGCCTGATCTCGACGTGCGCCTCGGCCTCTATCGCCGCCTCAGCAGCCTGGATACGAAGGTCGAGCTGGAAGGCTTTGCCGCCGAGTTGATCGACCGTTTCGGCCCGCTGCCGAAGGAGGTGAATACCCTGATCCTCGTGGTGCGTATCAAGGGCATGTGCCGCAAGGCCGGCATCGCCAAGCTGGATGGCGGCCCCAAGGGCGCGACGATCCAGTTCCACCAGGACAAGTTCGCGTCGCCCGAGGGGCTGGTCGAGTTCATCAAGGAGCAAAACGGTCTCGCCAAGGTCAAGGACAACAAGATCGTCGTACGGCGCGACTGGGCCAAGGACAGCGACAAGATCAAGGGCGCCTTCTCGATCGCGCGCGATCTGGCGCAGAAGGTGGCGGACAAGACCCGCGCCCAGAAGGCGGCCAAGACCGGCGCGGGTGAAAAGAGGAACGCCTGAAATCGCCCTTTTTCTTGGTCGGCGCGCTGGAAACTGAACGCGCCTGCCACGCGGGACGGCCCAACTAAATTCGCGATGCACGAAATTCCCCCTGTTGCGGCGGCGGAAGGCATGTTCTGCTATGGGTTGCAAAGGGACTTTCGCCAAAAGCGCAGAGCGCCCTAGCTTTTCTACCGCTGGCTCGTGATTGGGCCGAAGATCAAAATGTCCACGCGGCGCAAGGTGCCGCTGGCAATAACAGGACAGAGATCACCAACAAAGGAGACCGATCCATGTCATCGGACGATATCAATCCACGCAAGCCATCGCTGGGCCTCGCGCTCGTGCCGGTGGTGTTGACGCTGGCGGTATTGGGCATCCAGCTCTTTTACTTCGGCGACTTTACCCCGCACATCCCGCTGGCCATTGGCCTCGCAATCACCGCGATTGTAGGTCTCTATCTGGGCCATGACTGGGGCAACATGGAAGACGGCGTTTTCCGCGTCATCAATGTCTCGCTGCCGTCGGTATCTGTTCTGATCGTTGTCGGTATGATTATCGGAGTGTGGATCGCTTCGGGCACTGTGCCGACGCTGATCTACTACGGTCTCCTGATCCTCTCGCCTCAGATCTTTCTTGCGGCCTCTATGATCATGTGCGCGGTGGTGTCGGTATCCCTTGGCACCAGCTGGGGCACGGTCGGAACCGTTGGCCTCGCGCTGATGGGTATCGGCGCTGGCTTCGATATTCCGATGTACTGGACGGCAGGCGCGGTCGTCTCCGGCGCCTTTTTCGGGGACAAGATTTCGCCGCTGTCGGACACGACCAATCTGGCACCGGCGGTGACGGGCGTGAACCTCTTCGATCACATCCGCAACATGATGCCCACCACGGTGCCCGCCATGCTGATCGCGCTGGGCGTCTATATCTGGGCGGGCTATGCGCTGATCGGCGAGGGCACGGCCTCGTTCGAGCGGATCGACAGCATCACCAATGCTTTGAACGAATACTTCGCCATCTCGCCCTGGCTGCTGGTGCCTGCGCTGCTGGTGCTGGCGCTGGCAATCATGAAAAAGCCGCCAATTCCGTCGCTGTTCGCGGGCGTCGTCGCCGGTGCGATCACGGCGATGATCGCGCAGGGATCGTCGCTGCACGACACGTTCGGCTATGCCAATAGCGGGTATTCCATCGAGACCGGCATCGCCGAAATCGACAGCTTGCTGAACCGGGGCGGCATCCAGTCGATGATGTGGACAATCTCCCTGATCCTCATCGCGCTGGGTTTTGGCGGCGCGCTCGAGCGGACGGGCTGTCTTCAGGCGATCATCGCGGCGATCCTGTCAAAGGTGCATTCCTTTGCAGGAGTGCAGACGGCGGCCATCGCCACGTCGACGGCGACGAACCTGGTGGCGGGCGATCCTTACCTGTCGATCGCGCTGCCGGGCCGCATGTATGCGCCGGTTTACCGGGGCATGGGCCGCTCGACACTCAACCTCAGCCGCGCGACCGAAGAAGGCGGCACCCTGATGTCGCCACTGATCCCGTGGAACGCAGGTGGCGCGTTCGTCATCTCGGCGCTGGGCCTTGGGGTGATCGACGGCAATTTCGAGAACCTGCTTTATATTCCGCTGGCCTTCGCCTGCTGGATGACGCCGGTGATCGGGATCTTCTACGCCTGGACCGGGCTCTTCTCGCCCATGGCAAGCGAGGCAGAGAAGCAGGACTGGCGCGACAATGATCGCGCGGTCGCCGATCTCAGCGAATACGGCTATGACGACCCGCTCGCCGATGCACCCGCCAGGGCGCCGGCCGAGTAGCGGCTGAAAGCTGTCTAAAACAAGTTAACCCGCGTCTGATGCCAGGCGCGGGTTTATTCATGCGCCCAAGCAGGGGCGCGTCTTTTCTTCTTGCATCAAATATCCCCGCCGGAGGCTCCGCCATCGGCAAGGCGCGCAGGCTTCAGCCCTTCTGGCCTTGGGCATCCTTGAACGCGCGCACCCGGTCGGCCAGCATCTTGCGCGCTTTGGTGTTGGCGCGGCGCACACGGACGGCGGTCAGAAACGCCTCTTCGGCGGTCTGCGATGTGGCGCCCATCATGTTGGCCAGATCGTCGATGATGCGCTCGTCGCCGGTGATCTCCTCGGCCTTCAGCGCGTCGATGGCCAACTGGTCGGCCAGATCCTCGGCGACACCCATGGCCTAGCGTGTCCCTTCGGTCAGGCGGCGCTTGACGTAGGACGTGACGGTTTCGATCATCGGGTCCATATGCGGATCCTCAAAGAAGTGACCGGCTCCGGGCACTTCCTCGTGCTGGATCGTGATGCCCTGCTGATCGTGCAGCTTGTTGACCAGCGCGGTCGTGTCGGCGGGGGGCGCGACGCGGTCATTGGCGCCGTTGATGATGAGACCCGAGGAGGGGCAGGGCGCGAGGAACGAGAAATCGTACATGTTCGCCGGGGGCGAGACGCTGATGAAGCCGGTGATCTCGGGGCGGCGCATCAGAAGCTGCATGCCGATCCACGCGCCGAAGGAGAAGCCCGCGACCCAGCAATGCTTGGAATTGGCATTCATGCTTTGCAGATAGTCGAGCGCCGAGGCGGCATCGCTGAGTTCGCCCACGCCCTGATCGTACTCGCCCTGGCTGCGGCCCACGCCGCGAAAATTGAAGCGCAGAACGGTAAAGCCCATGCGGTGAAAGGCGTAATGCAGATTGTAGACGACCTTGTTGTTCATCGTGCCGCCAAATTGCGGGTGCGGATGCAGCACGATGGCGATTGGCGCGTCCTTTTCCTTCTGCGGATGATAGCGGCCTTCTAGACGGCCTTCGGGGCCGGGAAAGATAACCTCGGGCATGCGGCGTTCCTTGCTGCGAGAACTTCGGGCGCGGCAAATCCCGTTGACGGGGCGGCCTGCGCGCCTTAGAACAATTCTAAACTGATGGCCGAGCGCGTTGACACGCGGGGCCAGACCGATAGGGCTTGGCGCGTGATAAGCGCCGGGGCCCTCAAGGTCAATCCATTCGCAGCCGCGTCGAGGGGGGAAGGCCATGAAACTCAGCACCAAGGGGCGCTATGCCATGGTCGCTCTGTCGGATATCGCGCTCCAGCCCGAAGGCACGTTGGTCACGCTGGGCGAGGTTTCGCGCCGGCAGAGCATTTCGCTGCCCTATCTTGAACAGCTCTTCGTCAAGCTGCGCCGCGCCGATCTGGTGACCTCCGTTCGGGGGCCGGGCGGCGGATATCGCCTGGCGCGGCCAACGTCCGAAATCCGCGTGTCCGAGATCCTGGCCGCGGTCGATGAAACGGTGGATGCGCTGCATAAGGGCGCTGGCGCCTCGGGCGGCGCATCGGGCAGCCGCGCGCAATCCATGACCAACCGGTTGTGGGAAGGGCTGAGCGCGCAGGTCTATGTCTATCTGCATCAGACCCGGCTGAGCGACGTGGTGGGCAACTCGCTGGCCCCGTGCCCGGCGGTGCCTTCGCTGTTCAATATCGTGGACGAAGATTGATGGCTTGCCTGCGGCGTGAGTATTTCGGGAACATTGAAAGCGGGCCTCTATGAAGGGGCGCGTTTACCTCGACTATAATGCCACCGCGCCTTTGAGGCCTGAGGCACGGAGCGCGATGATCGCGGCGATGGATCTGCTTGGCAATCCTTCGAGCGTGCACTCCGAAGGCCGCGCCGCCAAGGCGCTGGTTGAGCGGGCGCGCGCGCAGGTGGCTGCAGCAATGGGCGCCGACGGGGCCGACGTGATCTTTACCTCTGGCGCGACCGAGGCGGCGGCGCTCGCTTGTGCCGGGCGGGATCTGAGCGCGGCCCTGATCGAGCATGAGGCGGTCGCGGCCTGGACGGATGGCGCCTTGGCTGTGTCCTCAGGCGGGGCGGTGAACGTTCTGAATCCGGCGCGGACGGCGCTTCAACTGGCCAATTCCGAGACGGGTGTGGTGCAAACGCTGCCCGAGGGCATTGCGGTCAGCGATATGACGCAAGCCTTCGGCAAGCTGCGGGTTGGATTTAACGAGAGCGGCGCGCGGATGGCGCTGATCTCGGCGCATAAGTTGGGTGGGCCGAAGGGTATCGGCGCGCTGGTTGTGCGGCGTGGCACGGAGGTGCCGGCGCAGATCAGGGGCGGGGGCCAGGAGATGGGTCGACGCTCGGGCACCGAGAACATCATCGGCATCGCCGGTTTCGGCGCGGCAGCAGAGGCCGCGGCGCAGGATCTGACCAACGGCACCTGGGACCGGGTGGAGAAACTTAGAAACATTCTAGAAAAGACCATTGCAGCTGGCGCGAATAAGACTATTTTTGTCGGGAAAGGATCTGTGCGCTTGCCGAACACCTCCTGCGTCCTCACGCCCGGCTGGAAGGGCGAGACGCAGGTGATGGCGCTGGATCTGGCGGGGTTCGCCGTTTCCGCAGGCTCGGCCTGCTCCAGTGGCAAGGTGCGCGCCAGCGCGGTGCTGCGGGCCATGGGCCATGACGAGGCGGACGCCGCTTGTGCCATTCGCGTCTCGCTGGGGCCGCAGACGACCGAGGACGAGATCACGCGCTTTGCCGAAAGCTGGCTGGCGCTCCATGACAGACACTGCGCCCGGGCGGGCGCGCATTGAGATTGAGACGGGGAGATCAGGATATGACAGCACTCGATGATGCACCGGTGGGCACCAAGGCGCACCAGGACGTAGCGAAAGAAGGCGTCGATCAGGACACTGTCGACCGCGTTCGCGAGGTTGGCGGCGCCTACAAGCATGGCTGGTCGACCGATATTGAAATGGAGTACGCGCCAAAGGGCCTGACGCCCGATATCGTCAAGCTGATTTCGGAGAAGAACGAAGAGCCCGAGTGGATGACCGAGTGGCGCCTCGAGGCCTACAAGACCTGGCTGACCAAGAAAGAGCCTAACTGGGCGATGGTCGACTATCCCGAAATCGACTTTCAGGAGCAGTATTACTACGCGCGCCCCAAGTCGATGATGGTCAAGCCCAAGTCGCTGGACGAGGTCGATCCCAAGCTTCTGGCCACCTACAGCAAGCTGGGCATCCCCTTGAAAGAGCAGGCCATTCTGGCAGGTGTCGAGGGCGCGGGCGAAATGCCCGCCGAGGCGCGCAAGGTGGCTGTGGACGCGGTGTTCGACTCCGTGTCGGTGGGCACGACCTTCCAGAAAGAGCTGCTTGAGGCTGGGGTCATCTTTTGCTCGATCTCGGAGGCGATCCGCGAATATCCGGATCTGGTGAAGAAGTATCTGGGCTCGGTCGTGCCGGTGAATGACAACTTCTATGCCACGCTCAATTCGGCGGTCTTTTCGGATGGCTCGTTCGTGTACGTGCCGCCGGGCGTACGCTGCCCGATGGAGCTGAGCACCTATTTCCGTATCAACGCCGAGAATACCGGCCAGTTCGAGCGGACGCTGATCATCGCCGACAAGGGCAGCTATGTCAGCTATCTCGAGGGCTGCACGGCGCCCCAGCGCGACGAGAGCCAGCTTCACGCGGCGGTCGTCGAGATCATCGTCGAGGAGGATGCCGAGGTGAAATACTCGACGGTCCAGAACTGGTATCCGGGCGACGAGAACGGCAAGGGCGGCATCTACAACTTCGTCACCAAGCGAGCCGATTGCCGTGGCGATCGGGCCAAGGTGATGTGGACGCAGGTCGAAACTGGGTCCGCCGTGACTTGGAAGTATCCCAGCTGCATCCTGCGCGGTGACGACAGCCAAGGCGAGTTCTATTCCATCGCCATCGCCAACAACATGCAGCAGGCTGACACCGGCACCAAGATGATCCATCTGGGCAAGCGCACCAAATCGCGTATCGTGTCCAAGGGGATCAGCGCGGGCAAAGCGCAGAACACCTACCGCGGGCTGGTAAGTATGCACCCCAAGGCCAAGGAATCGCGGAATTATACGCAATGTGACAGCCTGCTCATCGGCGACAAATGTGGCGCGCACACGGTGCCCTATATCGAGGTCAAGAATAACTCGTCTCGCGTCGAGCATGAGGCGACGACATCCAAGGTCGACGATGACCAGATGTTCTATTGCCGCCAGCGCGGCATGGACGAGGAGGAGGCGGTGGCGCTTGTGGTCAACGGCTTCTGCCGCGACGTGTTGCAGGCGCTGCCGATGGAGTTCGCCATGGAAGCGCAGCAGTTGGTCGCGATCTCGCTGGAAGGCTCGGTGGGCTGATCCAGTGTTCGGGATGGTGGACATAACGCGGCTCGGCGGGGCGGCACGATGAACGATGTCGTGCTGCCTCTGCCCGAGCGTACGGACGAGACGTATTTCGATGCCCCGGCCGCGTTTGATGCGTTGGCTGCTGGCCAGCCAGTGGCCTTTCCGCCGTTCGAGGTGCTGCATGTCCCGCGAATGGGGCTGAGCCTGTGCCTTAACATGGCGCGTGATCCAATCCAGAACGCGTGGCGGCGCGGAGAGTTCTTTGAGCTCGAAGAGTTGGATCTGCTTGCTCGCGACATCAAGAGTGGCGCGCATATCGTTGATATTGGTGCGAATGTTGGTAATCATGCGCTGTTTTTTGCGACGCGCATGAAGGCAGCGCGCGTGGTGGTGTTCGAGCCGAACCCGCTTGCGATCGCCCCGTTGATGGCGAATGTCCTGATCAATCAGCTTGAGGGTGTAATCGACATGGGCGGCCTCGGTGTAGGCCTGTCCGATAGGGCTGCGAGTGGGTTTGGCATGAAGCGCCATGATCGAAATCTGGGCGCGTCCAAGATGTTCGAGGGCAAGGGTGCTCTTGAGGTTCATGCGGGCGACGATTTGCTTGAGGGTGAGACGCCGGATCTGATCAAGATCGACGTGGAAGGCATGGAAATGAAAGTGCTTTCTGGATTGGCCAAGACGATTGGCACGCATCGACCCGCAATTTTGATCGAGGTGGATGAAGAAAACGCCGACGTGTTCGCCACGTGGTGTGATCACAATTCCTACGAGGTGGCCCATTCGGTCCGTCACAGCCGCAGGAACTGCAACCATCTGGTGATGCCCGGAGGTGCGGTATGAGCGAGACGCTGATCCAGCGCCCTGAGCTGACGCTGCCCGATGCGGAGGCTGCCCGTGTCGCGGAAGCCTACGCGGCGGCGGAGGTTATCCTTGAATACGGCAGCGGCGGCTCGACCGTTCTGGCTTCGGAACTGCCCGGAAAGCGGGTGTTTTCGGTCGAGAGCGACAAGGCTTGGGCCGAGATGATGCAGGCGTGGCTGGCGCAGACCCCACCGGCTTCGGGCACGACGGTGGATGTGATCTGGTCGGACGTCGGGCCGACCGGGGAGTGGGGCCGTCCGGTGGATGACACCGGTTGGCGGCACTACCCGGACTATCCCCTGGCCGTCTGGCAACGCGTGGATTTCGTGCAGCCAGATGTGGTGTTGGTGGACGGGCGTTTTAGGCCAGGCTGCGCCATGGCCACGGCCTTTTGCACGGCGCGTCCTGTGACGGTGCTGGTGGACGATTACCGTCGCCGCAAAGGGTATCACGCGATCGAGGAATTTTTGGGCGCGCCTCGTCTTATCGGCCGCATGGCCGAATTCGAGGTCGCGCCGATTGCAGTCCCGGCAGATCGCCTGCTGCCATTAATCAAGATGATGATGCGGCCCTGACCGGGCCGCGAGTGAACAGAGTTGAAAGGAAAAAAGATGCTTGAGATCAAGAACCTGCACGTCGATCTTGAAGAAGAGGATAAGACCATCCTCAAGGGTGTGGACCTGACGGTCGAGGCCGGCAAGGTGCATGCCATCATGGGACCGAACGGCTCGGGGAAATCGACGTTGAGCTATGTGCTGTCGGGCCGCGATGGTTACGAGGTCACCAAAGGATCCGCGACGCTTGAAGGTCAGGATATCTTGGCCATGGAGACCGAGGAGCGCGCGGCCGCGGGTCTCTTCCTTGCGTTCCAGTACCCGGTCGAGATTCCCGGTGTCGGCAACATGACGTTCATGCGCACCGCCCTCAACGCGCAGCGCAAGGCGCGTGGCGAGGAGGAGATGAGCGCAGCGGACTTCCTCAAGCTGATCCGCGAGAAGGCCAAGGAGCTGAAGATCGACGCGGATATGCTGAAGCGTCCGGTCAATGTCGGCTTCTCCGGCGGTGAGAAAAAGCGCAACGAAATCCTGCAGATGGCGCTTCTTGAGCCCAAGTTGTGCATCCTTGACGAGACCGACTCGGGTCTTGACGTGGACGCGATGAAACTGGTTGCCGACGGCGTCAACGCGCTGCGCAGCGAGGGCCGCGGATTTCTTGTGATCACACACTACCAGCGCCTCTTGGACCACATCAAACCGGATGTCGTGCACATCATGTCCGATGGACGCATCATTAAATCGGGTGGCCCCGAATTGGCCCTGGAGGTCGAAAAGAACGGGTACACGGATATTCTGGCGGAGGTGGCGTAATGGCCCTTTCGAAACCCAAGCAAACCGCAACCGAGGCGCGGCTGGAGGCACTGACCTTGCCCCAGCCCGGCGGATGGCTCGATGGCGCGCGGAATGATGCGCTGTCACGTGTCCGCGCGATGGGTTTGCCGCAGCGGCGCGATGAATACTGGAAATTCACCCGTCCTGACACGCTGACGCAGCCCGAGGCGGCGCCCGCTGCGCCATTCCATCCGGACGAGCACGAGATTTTTGGCCAGATCGATCGGGTCAAGATCGTGTTCGTCGATGGTGTTTTTGATGCGGAGGCCAGTAGTGATCTTGCCTTGGAAGGCGTCAAGATCGAGCGCCTCGCAGAGTCCGCCAAGGCCGATATCCATTGGGCCCGCGACCTCTACGGAACGCTCGAGGCGCGCGGCCAGACGCCGGTGGAGCGACCCTTGGCTGCACTCAACACAGCGGCGGCGCAGGACGGTGTGCTGATCCATGTCACAGGTGAGGCCGACAAGCCGATCAACCTGATTTATCGCCACGAATCAAAGGATTCCGACGCGATGCTTCACCATGTGATCAAGCTGGACGCCGGTGCGCGGATGACCCTGCTGGAAAACGGTCCGGCGGCGGCACGCTTCAACGACGTGCTTGAGGTTGAGGTGGGCGATGGCGCCACCTTCCACCATGTGCGTACCCAAGGGCGCGATCATGAGCGCCGGGCTGCGACGCATCTCTTTGCGCGGTTGGGTACCGAAAGCATCTTCAAATCCTTCACCATGACGGCCAATGGCGCGCTGACACGCAATGAGTGCATCATCGAGCTACTGGGCGATGACGCAACTGCGCATGTCGCGGGCGCCTCGATGGGGGATGGCGCGTTTCACGACGACGATACCGTTTTCGTGACCCACGATGCGCTGCGATGCGAAAGCCGGCAGGTCTTCAAGAAAGTATTGCGCAACGGCGCAACCGGGGTTTTTCAAGGCAAGATCCTGGTAAAAGCCGGCGCGCAGAAGACCGACGGCTATCAGATCAGCCAATCGCTTTTGCTCGACGAAGACAGCCAGTTCTTGGCCAAACCCGAACTCGAGATCTATGCCGATGACGTGATCTGCTCGCACGGCTCGACCTCCGGGGCGATTGACGAAGACGCGATGTATTACCTCCGGGCGCGCGGTGTGCCCAAGGCGATCGCAACCGACCTGCTGACACTGGCCTTTCTGGCCGAGGCGGTTGACGAGATCGAGGACGAGACCTTGCAGGAAGAGATCAAGTCGCTGCTCGAAGGATGGCTGGAGCGGCGGCGCGGCTGATGGCAGTCACACGCGACATCGCGGCTACGTATCGCGGCCCTCGGGCCGTGATGCGCCGCCTGCTCGCCATGGGCGAGAATGAGGGGCGGGCGCTCGCGATCCTCATGGCAGGCTGCGTCGTGATGTTTATCGCGCAGTGGCCGCGACTGGCGCGCGAGGCGTATCTGACCGAGCAGGAATTGAACCCGCTATTGGGGGGAGCGTTGCTGGCGTGGGCCTTCATCGCGCCGCTGATCCTTTATGCAATCGCGTTGCTCAGTCATTGGATCGCCAAGGCGTTTCGCGCTCGTGGCACCGGGTTTGGCGCGCGGCTCGCGCTTTTCTGGGCGCTTCTGGCCTCCAGCCCATTGGTGCTGCTGCATGGGTTGGTGGCTGGCTTTATCGGGCCCGGACCGGGCCTGACTGCGGTCGGGGCCATATGGCTTGCAGTGTTTGCCGCCTTTTGGGGGCTTGGATTGCGCGAGGCGGAATGGGGCAAGGCATGAATACGGCATTCGCGGTGGATCTTTTCCGCCAGACATTGAGCGCGCCGCGCGATGCGGCGGCGCGTATTCTGGCGCTAGATCTGCCTCGGGACTGGCTTTGGACCGCGCTCGTCCTTATGGGCGTGCTCAACGGGTTGGTCTATTCGGTCGTGCTGCAGATCGGCGGACCGGGCGAGGGCGGGGCGGCCCCCATGATGCCTGCCGCTCTGCAGTCGCCGCTTGCGTTCACGATGTTTCTGATCGGGGCGCTGGTCTTGACGATTGTCGTGCTGTCTTGGGTAGGGCAGTTGATGGGCGGCAAGGCTGCAGTAAAAGACATTCTGGCGTTGATTGCGTGGCTACAGCTTCTACGTCTCGTCGTGCAGCTGGCACTTATTGTGCTCATGCTGGCTTTGCCGCTTGCCGGGTTGATTCTGGTTCTGGTCGCGTCGGTTTGGGGGCTTGTCATCCTGGTCATCTTCGTGGACGAGGCGCATGAATTCGGCAATGTTTTCAAGGCTGCAGGCGCGGTCATCCTCGGATTTCTCGGGGTGCTGGTGGGCCTGTCGGCTATCTTTGGCGTGCTTGGCGCGCTTGTCGTAGGAGGGGCGTGATGCTCGATGTGAACGAAGTGCGCGCGGATTTCCCGATCCTCAAGCGCGAGGTGAACGGCAAGCCGCTGGTCTATCTGGACAACGGCGCCTCGGCGCAAAAGCCGCAAGTCGTCATCGACGCGATGAACACAGCCTACAGCCATGAATATGCCAATGTTCACAGGGGCTTGCATTACCTCAGTAACCTCGCCACCGAGAAGTACGAGGGCGTGCGCGGCATTATCGCGCGGTTTCTAAATGTGGCGGACGAAAGTCAGATCATCCTCAATTCCGGCACGACCGAGGGGATCAACATGGTCGCCTACGGCTGGGCCATGCCCCGGTTCGAGCCGGGTGACGAGGTGGTGCTGAGCGTGATGGAGCACCACGCCAATATCGTGCCGTGGCATTTCCTGCGCGAGCGGCAGGGCGCGGTGCTGAAATGGGTAGATACGGATATGAACGGCGCGCTGGACGCGCAGAAGGTCATCGACGCGATTGGACCCAAGACGAAGTTGGTTGCAATCTCGCATCTTTCCAATGTTTTGGGGACCAAAGTTGATGTAAAGGCGATCTGCGCCGCCGCCCGTGCCAAAGGTGTCGCGGTCCTGGTGGATGGCAGCCAGGCCGCCGTGCACATGCCCGTCAATGTCGACGATCTGGGCTGTGATTTCTACGCCATCACGGGTCACAAGCTCTATGGCCCCTCAGGCTCGGGCGCGATCTATGTGCGCCGTGAGCGGATGGAGGAAATGCGCCCCTTCATGGGTGGCGGCGACATGATCCGCGAGGTCACCAAGGAGAACGTGGTTTATAACGACGCGCCGATGAAGTTCGAGGCGGGCACGCCCGGCATCGTTCAGACCATCGGGCTTGGCGTTGCGCTGAACTACATGATGGATCTGGGGATGGAGAATATCGCCGCCCATGAAAACCGCATCCGCGATTACGCGGATCAGCGACTGGCCGGGCTGAACTGGCTTCAGGTTCAGGGCCATGCGCCTGACAAGGCGGCGATTTTCAGCTTTACCATGGATGGCGCAGGCCACGCGCACGACATTTCGACCATCTTGGACAAGAAGGGCGTGGCCGTTCGAGCGGGCCAGCATTGCGCGGCGCCGCTTATGGACCACCTTGGCCTCGCTGCGACATGCCGCGCGTCCTTTGGCGTCTATAACACAGAGGCTGAAGTCGACGCGTTGATCGACGCGCTGGAACTGTGCCACGATCTTTTTGCCTGACCAGCCGCGCCTGCAACGGAATTTCCGACGGATTTATCCGTTGCGGGCGCGCGGCGGCGCAGGTATATCCCGCCTCAGGCACCCATAGCTCAGCTGGATAGAGCGCTGCCCTCCGAAGGCAGAGGCCATAGGTTCGAATCCTATTGGGTGCGCCACTTCGCCTTCGTTTCGACGCGTAAGTATCTGGTTTCAGACCACTATTTCGATTTGGTATTCGAGAGCGCGTCGAGGATGCGCGCCCAACTGCGCGTGCCTTTGTGGAAGCTTTCCATGTCGTATTTCTCGTTCGGCGAGTGAATCGCGTCGTCATCCTTACCAAAGCCGATGAGCATCGCCGTCATGCCGAGGATCTCTCCGAAATGGCCGGCGATCGGGATTGACCCGCCGCAGCCGACATAGGCGGCCTCTTCCGGCCACTCATTGCTGAGCGCCGCGCGCGCTGCCTCGAATGCGGGGTCCGAGATGTCCATGATCCCGGCGCGGCTGTTGCCATGCGCGGTGAATTCGGCGCTGCAATCTTCGGGCAAGGCGGCATGCACATGGGCGCGGAAGGCATCGCGGATCTTGTCCGGATCCTGCCCCTCGACCAGGCGAAAGCTGATCTTGGCGCTGGCCTGACTGGGTAGCACGGTTTTGAAACCGTCGCCCGTGTAACCGCCCCAAATGCCATTCACCTCAGCGGTAGGGCGTGACCAGATCATCTCGAGCGGCATGCGTCCGTCTTCGCCCGCAGGGCGCGACAGGCCCACATCGCCAAGAAACTGCGCATGATCAAAGCCGAGCCCCTCCCATTGCGCGCGCACCTCGGGGGCGAGATCGGGAATTCCGTCATAGAAACCGGGCAGGGTGACCCGGCCCGTATCGTCGTGCAAACCGGCCAGCGCGCTGGCCAGAACCCGGATCGGGTTGGCCGCAATGCCGCCGAAAAAGCCGGAATGCAAATCCTTGTCGGGGCCGGTGATTGTGACCTCCTCGCTCACCATGCCGCGCAGCATGGTGACGATGGCCGGCGTTTTCGACTGGAAAAGTCCGGTGTCGCAGATCAGCGCGATATCGGCGCGCAGCTCGTCCGCGTTTTCCTGCATGAACGGCACCAGAGAGGGCGAGCCTGATTCCTCTTCGCCTTCGAAGAAAAACGTGATGCGGCAGGGCAGGGTGCCGTTGACCTCTTTCCAGGCGCGGCAGGCCTCGACGAATGTCATCAGCTGACCCTTGTCATCGGATGTGCCGCGTCCTCGGATCACCTCGCCCTTGGGCGTCTGCTCGATCGCAGGGTCAAAGGGGTCGCGCGTCCAGAGCGGCAAAGGATCGACCGGCTGGACATCATAATGCCCGTAAAACAGCAAATGCGGCGCGCCCTCGGGCGCGTCCTGGCCTGCGTGGCCCACGACCATTGGATGCTTGGGCGTCTTGCGCTTTTCCGCGTCTATTCCAATGCTTTGCAGATCGGAGACCAGCCAGTCGGCGGCATCTTGGCATGCGTCCGCATAGGCTGGATCGGTTGAAATGGAGGGGATGCGCAAAAATTCCAAAAGGCGCCCGGTCGCCTCGGGCATCGCGGCGTCAATACGGGTGAGAACGTCGTTCAGGGACATCTTTGGGGCGCCTCATTTAAGGAAATTTGCGGCGACCCTATCAGCGTGCGCCCGGCTGTCCAGCCGGAGAACGGAAAAGGTGCGTTCATTGATTTGGATCAACGGTGTGCGACGCGTCAATCTGTACCCTGTTGCAACGAAAACGTGGTGGCTATATCACCGTTATATCTCAGGTGCCGCCATGTTGTGCGGCCTGCCTCGGCCCAGGAAAGGTGCCGGGCAAGACCCAGGAAAGGATCCGCACTTGGATCAGCCGATCGACTATACCGCCAAACTGGACGAGGCCTTGGGCCGCCTACACGAGGAGGGGCGTTATCGCACCTTCATCGATATTGAACGGCGGCGCGGGCAGTTTCCGCATGCAGTGTGGACGGCGCCCGACGGGTCCGAGCGCGACATCACCGTCTGGTGCGGCAATGACTATCTGGGTATGGGCCAGCATCCCGAGGTGCTGAGCGCGATGCATGAGGCGATCGACGCGACCGGCGCCGGTTCTGGCGGCACGCGCAATATTTCGGGAACCACCGTCTATCACAAGCGGCTTGAGGCCGAGCTGGCCGACCTTCATGGCAAGGAGGCGGCGCTTCTCTTCACGTCCGCATACATCGCCAATGACGCAACGCTCAGCACGCTGCCCAAGCTGTTTCCCGGTCTCATCATCTACTCCGACGCGCTGAACCACGCCTCGATGATCGAGGGGGTGCGCCGCAATGGCGGGGCCAAGCGGGTGTTCCGTCACAACGACGTTGAGCATCTGCGCGAGCTGATGGCCGCCGATGACCCTGCCGCGCCCAAGCTGGTCGCGTTCGAGAGCGTCTATTCGATGGATGGCGATTTCGGCCCGATCGAGGCGCTGTGCGATGCGGCTGACGAGTTTGGCGCATTGACCTATATCGATGAGGTTCACGCGGTGGGCATGTACGGCCCGCGCGGCGGTGGCGTAAGCGAGCGTGACCGCCTCGCGCACCGGATCGATATCATCAACGGCACGCTGGCCAAGGCGTATGGCGTCATGGGCGGCTATATCGCCGCCTCGGCCAAGATGTGCGACGCGGTGCGCAGCTATGCGCCCGGGTTCATCTTTACCACGTCGCTGTCGCCTGCCGTGGCCGCCGGCGCCGCTGCCAGCGTCGCCTTTCTCAAGCGTGATCAGACCCTGCGCGAGCGGCATCAGACGCAGGCCAAGATCCTTAAACTGCGTCTGAAGGGCATGGGTTTGCCGCTGATCGATCATGGTAGCCATATCGTGCCCGTGATGGTGGGCGATCCCAAACATACCAAGAAACTCAGTGACATGCTGCTTGAGGGCTACGGCATTTACGTGCAGCCGATCAACTTCCCCACGGTGCCGCGCGGGACCGAGCGGTTGCGCTTTACCCCGTCACCGGTGCACGGACCCAAAGAGATCGACAAGCTCGTAACTGCGATGGATGCGCTCTGGAGTCACTGTGCGCTAAATCGTGCCGAGATGAGCGCCTGACCGCCAAAATGGTGCAAAAGGTATTGTGCTGTGCTAGCTTGCCTGAAAACAAAGGTCACGGTCGAATCGGGACATTCGATCCAAGACTTCAGAGCATTGAGGGGCAGTTTGCATGATTTTGCGCAGGTTTTCGCGAAAGAGCGCGATTGAAGAGACCGAGCCGCGTGGCTTCGACTCGTTTGACCTGCGGCTTGGCGACCTCATGCGAGGCGAACGTGCCACCATGGGCAAATCGCTGCTGGACGTCGAGCGCGAGCTGCGCATCAAAGCCAGTTATGTTGCCGCCATTGAAAACGCCAATCCCGACGCCTTTGACACACCCGGCTTCATTCCCGGTTACGTGCGCTCATACGCGCGTTATCTCGGAATGGACCCCGACCGTGCCTTTGCGACCTTCTGCACCGAAAGCGGGTTTTCCATCGCGCATGGCATGTCCGCAGCCGCATCCTCGGTGCGGCGCAGCGACACTCCAATTCCGCGCGCAACGGGCCGGGGTGACGCACGCCTGACAGCGCCGAGCACGCCTTTCATTCCCGCCAGCGAGAGCGTTCTTTCCCGGATCGAGCCGGGGGCCATCGGATCGGTCGCCGTTCTGGTCGCACTGATCGGTGCCATCGGCTACGGTGGGTGGAGTGTTCTGAACGAGGTGCAGCGCGTTCAGGTGACCCCGGTCGAAAACACGCCGGACGTTCTGGCCGATCTGGACCCGCTTGCAGGTGTCCAGACCCGCCGAGCCGAGACAGCCTCGCAGGACGATGTCGCCACCGTTGGGCTTGGCGCGCCCGAAGGTGACACGCTGGATCGCCTCTATCGCCCCGAGGCGCTGGACGTGCCGGTGCTCGTGGCACGCGACGGGCCGATCTCGACTCTTGACCCGATGCAAGGCGGCACGCTGCCTGGCGTCTCTGTAGCCTCCGCCGAGCCGAGCGCCACCGATGTCAGCGCCGAGCCGAATGCGATTGATGCCGCTATCGCGTCCATCATCAGCCCGCAGGTCGTGGCCGATGCCCCCACCGAAGTGCAGATGGTCGCTGTGCGTCCGGCGTGGGTGCGCGTGCGCTCTGCCGATGGCACCGTGATCTTTGAGGGCGTCATGAACGCAGGCGACACCTACGATGTGCCGCAAACCGAGGTGCCGCCAACGCTTCGCGTGGGCGAGTCGGGGGCGATCTATTTCAAGGTTGCAGGCGCACATTATGGGCCTGCCGGCCCGCGCGGCTCGGTCTCGTCGAACATCGCGCTTGCGCCCGGAGATCTGACCGGCACCCTGGACGTGGCCGACCTGGCGCGGGATTCCGATCTGGAGCGTTACGTCGCCGAGTTGGGTAGCGATCTTACCGCACCGGCAGTGCCGCCGGCATCCGAGTAACACCTGCACCCACGCGCTTCGCCAAGACGATTGAAGCTGGCGCCCCGCTGTCCTATCTGGTGAGATGAACGCAGGCCCGGCGGCACTTTCCGCCGGAGGAAGGACCGCACATGTCTCTCTATTCTATCCGTCCGTGGCGCCACATCGAACGGCGCCAGAGCCGTCAGATCCATGTTGGCAGCGTGCCGGTAGGTGGCGGTGCGCCCATTTCCGTGCAGACCATGACAAATACGGCGACCACCGATGTGGCCGGCACAGTGGCTCAGATCCAGGCGGCGGCGGATGCAGGTGCGGATATCGTCCGCGTTTCGGTCCCTGACGAGGCGTCTTCCAAGGCCTTGAAGGATATCGTCCTCGAGAGCCCGGTGCCCATCGTCGCCGACATTCATTTTCACTACAAGCGCGGGATCGAGGCAGCCGAGGCAGGCGCGGCCTGTCTGCGCATCAACCCGGGCAATATCGGCAGCCCCGATCGGGTGCGCGATGTGATTGCGGCGGCACGCGATCACAATTGTTCGATCCGCATTGGCGTCAACGCGGGCAGCCTCGAGCGGCATCTGCTGGAAAAATACGGCGAGCCATGCCCGGATGCGATGGTCGAATCCGGGCTGGAGCATATCCGCATTCTTCAGGACAACGATTTCCACGAATTCAAGATCAGCGTGAAGGCGTCCGATGTCTTCATGGCCGCTGCCGCCTATCAACAGCTGGCCGATGCGACGGACGCGCCCATCCATCTTGGGATCACCGAGGCGGGCGGGCTGATCAGCGGCACGGTCAAATCGGCCATCGGCATGGGCAACCTTCTATGGGCCGGTATCGGTGACACGATCCGAGTCAGCCTGAGCGCGGATCCGGTCGAAGAGGTCAAGATGGGCTTTGAGATCCTGAAATCGCTGGGTCTGCGGCACCGGGGCGTCAACATCATCAGCTGCCCCAGCTGCGCGCGGCAGGGTTTCGACGTGATCAAGACTGTCGAAGCATTGGAGCAGCGGCTGGAACATATCAAGACGCCCATGAGCCTCAGCATCATCGGCTGTGTCGTGAATGGGCCGGGCGAGGCGCTGATGACCGATGTCGGATTCACCGGAGGCGGCGCGGGGTCCGGAATGGTTTATCTGGCCGGCAAGCAGAGCCACAAGCTGAGCAATGAGCAGATGATCGAGCATATCGTCGAGCAGGTGGAAAAGCGCGCCGCCGAGATCGAGGCGGGCGAGGTCGAGGTGGCCGCTGCCGAGTGACGCCGCGCCAGTCCAGCGCCAAAACGCAAAAGCCCCACCCCGGTTGATCCGAGGCGGGGCTTTTGCTTTGTCGTCAAGCGGGCGTTACCCGCGCACGTCTTCGACGATTTCCTGCATGCCTTCCAGCGGGATGTAGCCGCGCAGAATCTGGTCTTGCATCACGAAGGAGGGCGTACCCGAGATCTGGAGGGCTTGGCCGAGAGCACGATTTTCGTCGATGACCTGCGTGACGCTGTCATCATCCATATGCGCGGTGATCGCTTCGGCATCGAGGCCCAGATCGTCGGCCAGACCGGCGAGGGCGGGGACCGCCATGTCGCCCTTGTAGGTCATCATCGCGTCGTGGACCGCCTTGTAAGCGTCACTTCCCAGCTGTTGCAGGGTCGCGATCGCAAAGCGAGAGGCGACCGTGGACTGCTCGCCCAGAATGGGGAATTCCTTGACGATCAAACGGATATTACCATCGGAGGCGATCAGCTCTTCGACCTCGGGAAAGGCGCGTCGGCAATAGCCGCAGCGGTAATCCATGAACTCGACGATGGTGACATCGCCCTCGGGATTGCCGCCGACCCAGGAATTCTCGTCGCTGAACAGTGCGTCTGCGTGCTGCTGGATGAGGTCGGTATCGTTGGCGCTTTGAAGCTCTTGCTGGCGCTGCTCCATCACGGCTGCGGCCTCGAATATGACCTCCGGGTTCTGCAAGAGGTAGGCGCGGACACGTTCGCCAAAGGCGTCATCGTCCATTTCCGTGCTCTGTGCTGCTGCCGGTGCCGTGATCGCGGCCTCCGCGGTCTCGGTCTCGGGTGCGGACGCTTGCGCGCTGCTGATCTCGTCCTCGGCGGGCGCGGGCGCGTCGTCGCCGGTGAACAAGGCGGTCAGGGCGGCACCGACGACGATGACGCCTACTCCGGTTACAATGGCTGTGCGGTTCATCGGATTGCTCTCCGTTGGGATAAGGGATGGGCCGGGCGCATTCCTAGCGCCCTGCGGTCTTGGCGGCAGAAAGCACATCCTGCGCCCGTTGCCAACCACCCGACCCGTTAGGCAGGAGGCCCGAGGCTCGCTGGGCATGTAGCTGCGCATCCTCCATTCGGCCTTGCATCGCATAGCGCTCGGCCGTGACCAGCGAGGCCATGCCGTTCTGTCCGCCGCGCGCGTAGGCGACCGCCAGATCGCGCATCACGCGCGCATCGCGCCCGTCACGTCCGCGTGCCTTTTCCAGCACTTGCAACGCCTTGCCGTATTGGCCTTGCGCGACCAGGGCGCGCCCGTATGAGCCAAGGATGAGCGCATTGTCGGGTGCGAGGTTCACGGCGCGCGCGTAGGCATTGATGGCTGCGTCGAACTGCCGACTTTCCATCAGGATCTGGCCGCGCAGCTCGTGGTAGAAGGGATCGTTGGGGCGCGCGGCTATGGCGCGGTCCATCGCGGCTATGGACTTGCGCAGGTTCGACTGGCGGTGCCATGCGACCGCCTGCTGCATAAGGCCGACATCGGCAAATCCTTCGCGGGCGGCGCGGTTGAGGGTCCATTTCGGGCTGCGTTGAAATGCCGACAGCTTGCCCTTGGCGCGGGCGAACCAATAAAGATCGGCGTTGCTGGCCGGGGTCTTGCCCGCGTAGGCGGCTGTCAAACGCTGGAGCACACGCACCCGGTCGGCCGACATGGGATGCGTGCGCGCATAGGGATCCTGCCGCGCGGCCGAGAGGGCCTCTTGCCCGCGAAAGATGTCCATGACCGCAACGGCGCCGGATGGGTCGCGGCCCGCACGTACCATATAGGCGACGGCGGCGTTATCGGCGCTGCTCTCCTCGGCGCGGGTATGCGAGAAAAGCAGGCGCTGCGCCGTTCCTTGTGCGCCCGCCGCGATTCCCAAAGCTGCGGCGCCGCTGCCCGATACGGCACCCGCCGCCGCGGCCAATGCCATGCCGAGGCCCGCGGCGGTGCGCGCGTTGCGGATGTTCTGCGGGCGGCGTACCAGATGACCATTTGCGATATGGGCCGCTTCATGCGCGATCACCGATTGCAGCATTTGGGGGGTCTCCATCTTGAGCAGAAGGCCCGAATTGATGAAGATCGTGTCGCGGTCCACGACAAAGGCGTTCAACTTGCGCTCGTCGATGATGAGAATATCGGTGCGTGTCGGGTTCAGACCCGCCGCTTGCAGGATGGGCGCGGCCAATTGCCCCAGCGCGTACTCGATGCCCGGATCGCGCAGCAGGGTTACGGCGCGGGCAGGCTGTGCCGCGCAGACGACCGTCACTGTCAGGGCAAACGCCATGAGGGCCGAAAACTGGCGAATTTGGCGCATGTTGTGGCCCTGCCGAATTGTGAAAACCGAGCGTCCTTGAGAGGTGCAGTCTAGAAAGAAACCTTGCCCCGCATCAAGACCTGCCAGCGCCGCTCCGCTGATCGTGATGGGCTGGGCGGCGCGCCGCGCTGGTGCTAGAGTGCCGCCAAACGGCGCGGGCAGAACGGCGCTTCAGGCATGGATCTTGCACAGATGAAAACTTGGATGGGTGCGGCTGCCTTGTGGGTGCTTGGCACCGCGGCGGCAGCACAACAAAGCGATTTCGGCGCATTGGCCCGCCTCGATCCAGAGGCGAGCGCCATTACCGAGCGGCGCGGCGATATCAGCGCTGTTCTGGCGCTGAGCCAGGGCGTGCCGTTCCGCATCTTCAGTCTGGATGCGCCGCCGCGGATCGTTGTCGATTTTCGCGAGGTGGACTGGGCCGGAACGCTCGGACCGGAATTGGTGCAGACGGATCTGGTCACCTCGGCGCGCGTCGGCGGCTTTCGCCCCGGCTGGTCGCGCATGGTGCTGGAGCTGGCCGGCCCATACGCGCTGGCACAGGCGGGGCTGACCAGCGATCCGAACGGCGCCGGGGCCGAGCTGCACCTTTTGCTGGAGGAGACTACGGCGGAGGTCTTCGCCGCAGGCGCGGGCGTGCCCGAGCAGCCGGGCTGGGACTTGCCCGAGCCGGCGGATACGGGCGCGCGGCCCGAGGCGAAGGGGGATGGCGATCTGGTGATCGTGCTCGATCCGGGTCATGGCGGCATCGATCCGGGCGCGGGCGAGGGCGAGACGCTGGAGAAGGACGTGATGCTGGCCTTCGCGCGCGTGCTGAAAGAGGCGCTGCTAAGGCGCGGCGACACCCAAGTGGTGATGACGCGCGAGGATGACAGTTTTGTCTCGCTCGAGCGGCGCGTGGCCATCGCCCATGCCGCCGAGGCCGATCTGTTCCTGTCGCTCCATGCGGATTCGCTGGGCGAGGGGCGCGCGCGCGGCGCCACGATCTACAAGCTGGGCAAGGACGCTAGCGATGCGGCAAGCGCCGCGCTGGCCGAGCGGCATGACCGCGCCGACATGCTGGCGGGGCTCGATCTCAGCGGGACGGATGATGTGGTGGCCGACGTGCTGATGGATCTGGCCCGGATGGAGACACAGCCGCGCGCCGACCTGTTGGCGCGTGCGCTGCTGATCGGGCTGGAGGAGGGCGCGCTGCCGGTCAACTCCAAGCCGATCCGCACGGCCAGCTTTTCCGTCCTGAAATCGCCGGATATTCCGTCTCTTTTGCTGGAGCTGGGCTTTTTGTCGAATGGCCGTGATCTGAATAATCTGACCGATCCTGAATGGCGCGGGCGCATGGCGCAGGCCATCGCGGACGGGATCGGCGCCTGGATGATCGCGGATGCGGCCAATGCCGATCTGGTGCGTCAGTAGGCGCCGCCAGTCATTGCCGGGCGCGATGCGCGGATCGGCGCGCGCACTGGCGCGCTTGTGTTTTGACGTGAGGCGCGGGCGCGCCTATACGGGCAGGAATTACGTCTGAGAAGGGACGCGCGTGCTTCGACATATCCTGACATTCTTCGGCTCGATCTTTAGCCTGATCACCATGGGTATCATGATGATCGCGCTCAGCATTGGCGCGATCTTCTATATCTACGGGCGCGATCTGCCATCGCATGAGAGCCTTGCGAATTACACGCCTCCGACGATCAGCCGCATTTTCTCGGGCGAGGGGCGGATCATCGACGAATTCAGCCGCGAGCGACGCCTTTACACGCCTGCCGAGGAAATCCCTGCGCTGGTGAAAGAGGCGTTCATCTCGGCCGAGGACAAGAATTTCTATACCCATGGTGGCTATGACGCGCGGGGCATCGCCGCCGCCGCCGTCGAGGCAGTTCAGACGCGCGGGCGCACTGTGCGCGGTGCGTCGACCATCCCGCAGCAGGTGGTCAAGAACTTCCTTCTTTCGGGCGACCGCAAGATCGAGCGCAAGATCAAGGAGATCATCCTCGCCACGCGGATCGAAGAGGCGCTCGACAAGGAAAAGATCCTCGAGCTCTATCTCAACGAGATTTTCCTGGGGCAGAACAGTTATGGCGTGGCCGCCGCTGCGCAGACCTATTTCAACAAGTCGCTGGGCGAGCTTGCCCCGCATGAGGCGGCGTTCCTGGCCTCCATGCCCAAGGCGCCTAGCGATTTCCACCCGGTGCGCAACGCGGACCGCCTGCTGGAGCGGCGCAACTTCGTGCTGCGCGAGATGCGCCAGAACGGTTATATCACGCGCGAAGTCTATGACAGCGAGGTCGCACAGCCGCTGCGCAGCGTGCAAAACGGCGATTACGAGCCGTTCTCGGCCAATCTGCCCCCGCGCGACTATTTCACCGACGAGATCCGCCGCCAGCTGAGCCGCGATTTCGGCGAGGGCGAATTTTTTTCCGGCGGCTTTTCGGTGCGTGCCACGATCGACCCCGAGATGCAGGTCGAGGCGGCGCTGGCGCTGCAGAACAAGCTGGAGGAATACGACCGCAATCTGGGCCGTTGGCGCGGGACCGGCAAATCCATCCCGCCCGAGGCGCTGGAGAGCGAAGAGGCGTGGCGCGCCGCTTTGGCCGAGGTTGATGTCGCCCGCGACGTGCAGCTGGACAGCCAATGGTATCCCGCCGTGATTCTCGGGATCGAAGATCAGCAGATGCGCATCGGTATCGAAGGTGTCGAGGCGTCCGAGGCCGAGCCGCAAGTTATCCCCCGCGACGATATCGGCTGGTTGCCCGGCAATTTCCAGGAGACCTTCAAAGTAGGCCAGGTGGTGCATGTGCGCCGCATGACCGACGAGGGGGCATTCGTGCGCTGGACGCTGCGGCAGGTACCGCAGGTTCAGGGCGGTTTTATGGCGATGGACGTCAACACAGGCCGTGTGATCGCCATGCAGGGCGGCTTTTCCTACCAGAATTCGGTATTCAACCGCGCCACGCAAGCCAAGCGTCAGCCCGGCTCCAGCTTCAAACCCTTTGTCTATGCCGCGGCGCTGGACAGTGGTTATAGCCCCGCGACAATCGTGGTCGACGCCCCGATCGAAGTGAACACGCCGCAAGGCCTTTGGCGGCCGCGAAATTCGTCCAACAAGTTCTACGGACCGACGCCCCTGCGCACCGGGATCGAGCAATCTCGGAACCTGATGACCGTTCGCCTCGCGCAGGAGGTGGGTATGGACACCGTCGCCGCTTATGCCGAGCGGTTCGGCGTCTATGACAATATGGGACCGTTCCTGGCCAACGCGCTGGGATCCGAAGAATCGACCGTCTTTCGTATGGTTGCAGCTTACGCGATGTTCGCCAATGGCGGCGAGCGGGTGGAGCCGACTTTGGTGGACCGCGTGCAGGACCGTTATGGTCGGACCGTCTATCGCCACGATCCGCGTGTCTGCGCGGATTGCGATGATCCTACACTCGCGCCGGGCCGCAGTCCGCGCATCGTATCGAACCGCAGCCGCGTGATCGACGCGATCACCGCCTATCAGCTTACCTCGATGATGAAGGGGGTCGTCGATCGGGGCACAGCGGCGGGCAATGTCAATCTGTCCGTGCCCGTGGCGGGCAAGACGGGCACCACCAATGATGCGCGCGACGTCTGGTTCGTGGGCTTTACCAGCAATATCGTCGCGGGCTGCTATATCGGTTATGACCAGCCGCGCAGCCTTGGCCGTGGCGCCTATGGTGCGGGCATGTGTGGGCCGGTCTTTACCCAGTTCATGCGCAAAGCGACCGCGAAATACGGCGGCGGCGAATTCGCAGTGCCGCCGGGCGGCCATTTCATCAAGATCGACCGTTTCACCGGTGCGCGCCTGCCTGACAGCGCCTCTGGACCCAGTGTCGTAGCCGAATATTTCCGCGATGGCGAAGATCCGATCTTCGGTCTGGCCTTCGATGGCGGCTTTGCGATGGGGACCGATCTGGATCTCTATGACGATGGCGAGAGTGAAACGGTGCGCGACGTGACCACCTCGGGCGGCGGCACGGGGCAGGTCGGGCAAAAGGCGACCTTCGGCTCGATGAGTTCGGGCGGCTTGTACTGACGCGCAGCGCTGGAATGCGACTGGCCCGCGCCACCGGCGCAGGTCAGCGCGCCTTGCCCGTGCGGGCGCGCTGCGGTATCAGGCGAAAGATCATGTTGGGAAGGCCCGAATGCGCGCTGAAATTCAGAATATCACTCAGGACATCAATACCTCGCTGGAGCTGCTGCGGCAGCGCCTTGGCTGGGAGACGGCCCAGCACCGGCTGGAGGAATTCAACGCGCGTGTCGAAGATCCTGGCCTGTGGGATGATCCTGCCAAGGCGCAGAAACTGATGCGCGACCGCCAGTCTCTGGTCGATGCGCTGGAAACTCATGACAGCATTCAAAGCGAGTTGTCGGACAATATCGAACTGATCGAGATGGGCGAGGCCGAGGGTGACGCCGATGTTGTCACCGAGGCCGAAACCGCCCTCAAGGCGCTGAAAAAGCGGGCCGCGGCGAAGGAGCTGGAAGCGCTGCTGAACGGCGAGGCGGATGCCAACGACACCTTCCTCGAGATCAACGCGGGTGCGGGCGGCACCGAAAGCTGTGATTGGGCCAACATGCTAGCGCGGATGTATGTCCGCTGGGCCGAAAAGCGCGGCTATACGGTGGAGTTGCAGTCCGAGCAGTCGGGCGACGAGGCGGGGATCAAATCGGCCGCCTACAAGATCAGCGGGCACAATGCCTATGGATGGCTCAAATCGGAATCGGGGGTGCACCGTCTTGTCCGCATCAGCCCCTTCGACAGCGCGGCCAAACGGCACACGTCCTTTTGTTCGGTCTGGGTCTATCCGGTGGTCGATGACGACATCGAGATCGAGGTGAACCCCGCTGATATCCGCATCGACACCTATCGCAGCTCGGGCGCGGGCGGCCAGCACGTCAACACCACTGACTCGGCGGTGCGGATCACGCACCATCCCACAGGGATCGTCGTGACCTCGTCCGAGAAATCTCAGCACCAGAACCGGGATATCGCCATGAAGGCGCTGAAATCGCGGCTTTATCAGCTGGAGCTGGACCGCCGCAATGCAGCCATCAACGAGGCGCATGATGCCAAGGGCGATGCGGGGTGGGGCAACCAGATACGTTCCTACGTTCTGCAGCCCTACCAGATGGTCAAGGATCTGCGGACGCAGGTCGAGACATCCGACACCAAGGGCGTTCTGGACGGCGATCTCGATCAGTTCATGGCCGCGACACTGGCGATGAACGTCAGCGGCAAGAGCCGGGCCGAGGCGCAAGGCGAGTGATGCCAGCGCCCCGGCATTCGTGCGGGAATGTGAGTATTTTTACCAAGATGAAAATAGGACGACGGTGCTATTTCAGCGGATCGTGGCCCCAGTTCATCAGTGAGTAGCGCCAGTCGGAATGCTTCACATCCTCGTCGGGGCCGCCCTGCGCGGTGTGGCGTTTGATGTAGCCCGTGACCTTCGCCATGTGGTCCCACTGATCCTCTGACAGATCGTCCTTGTTGGTGCGCAGTATCTTGACGATGCGCCGGCCCGAGGCGTGTCCAGTGGACTCGCCGCTTTCACTGTCACCGACGGATTTCGACTCTTCCGTCTCGAGGAATTCTTCGAGTTCCTTTGGCGCCATATTGACCAGATTGCGCCATTCGTCCCAGATCTGATCGCGGGATTTGGATGAGGACATGCCGGAGGCTCCTTTGCTGTGGCTTTGCAAAGCAACCCGCCCGGGGACAAATGGGTTTCATCCCATGCGCTGACCGCGCTTATTCTTCGCGCCCGTATCTGGCAAGGCGCCCGTGCAAGTGCCGCGCTTGCGGCGCGCCTGCCTCGAGCGCGAAGACATAGGCATGCGTCAGGAAAAAGCAGGATGCGTCGAGATCGTTGGCGCTATCTGCTGCCTCCGTATAAAGCGCGATCAGCGCGGCGTGATCCGGCCCCTCATGGGCGGCGAGCATCCGGCTGTGCAGATCGCCGCTCATTCCGCCGCCTTGGCCGCGCCGCGATGCGCCTCGACCTTGCCTGCGACCCAGGCGTGGAAGCAATGGGTCGGGCTGTCCATGACGGGTGAGAAGCGACCGCCATCGAAGCTGGTTACGTGTCGGCCCTTCTGCATGCCCTCGACAACGAAGATGTCCTCTTCGAAGACCGTCTTCCAGAGTTGGGAATTGCGCGCCTTTAGCCCCTCGTCGATGCCCGGCTCGGCGTAATAGAGATGGATATGCTCGGCCGTGCGTTCGAGGCTTTTTGGCTCGAGAATGATGGCGAAGGCATGGTCGCGGTGCACCCCAAGGAGCACATTGGGATAGGCCGCAATATATTCGGCCTGCTCGTTCCACTTGGCGCCGACATCGGCGAAATCTGGGAAAGTGTCGCCGTTTTCGTTGGTGAGCTGGCGATAGACCATCGTGCCCTGGCCGGAGAAGGCGCCCGGCTCCTCGATATGGTAGTGATCCTCGAGGCGTGAATAGCTGTTGAGGCCGGGATGAACCCAGGGCAGATGGTAGCTCTCGCAGTAATTTTCGACCGCGAGTTTCCAGTTTGTCTGAACCTCAAGGGTAAAGCGGCTGCCTGCGCCGCCGTGATGCACCGGCAGGTCAAACTCGCGCCAGCGATGGATGATGGGGGCCATCGCTTCTTCGAAATCGGGCGCGTCGCCCGAGACATTGATCCAGACGACGTCGCGCCAGATGTGGCTGCGAACCTCGATGAGGCCTAATTCACTACGCTTGATGGCCGGGTGGGTATTTTGCCCCGGTCCGCCCACATGAGGGGTCGAGACAAGCGCGCCCTTGGTCGAGTAGCACCAAGAGTGATAGGGGCAGCGGATCGCGCCCTCGATCTTGCGGGGCTCTTCGACCAGGATCATGCCGCGATGGCGGCAGATGTTCTGAAAGACGCGTACATCGCCGTCCTTGTCCCGCAGAAGCAAGAGCGGCATCCCGAGAAAGGTGATTGGTACGGCATCGCCCGGATCGGGAACGTCGGCGCCCACCGCGAGGCCGGCCCATTGGGAGTAGAGCAGGGCGTGCTTTTCCTCCTCGAAGACTGCGGGATCGACGTAATGCGCATTCGGCAGGCCATTGGCGGTCTCGACTGGCGCGCGCACGGAACTCAGGTCGGTCACGGTCATGGCAATGCTCTCCGATCTCGGTGGTGTCGTGGCACCAGTATGACGCGGCGCACACGGCGAGACCGCCAATTCGCGACAGCGATTGCCTCAAGGCGACAGCGCCGCCGCAAGGAAATCGGACGCGCCCTCAGCGAAATGGCTGATCGAGGCGCAGGAGACGGGCGTGAAAGGGAGGGAGGTCGTCGAGGCCAACGAGGGATTTCCCGCGCGCGGCGGCAAGGATCGCGGCGGTATTTCCGCCCAGATGCTCGTAGACCATGCGGGCCGCGCGGATGCCGGCGATCTTTTCGCGCACTGTGCGGGTGACATAGCCTTCCCAGAGGTTCGACTGGAACGAGGTTTCTGGCGCCAGGAAGTTGAACGAGCAGGCCAGCGAATTGCGATGCGTGACGAGGATCATGATGCCCTCTTCCTGTCGCAGGACAATGCCACGGAATTCGCGGTCGTGGCGCGCGGTCGAGAGGCCCTGTCGGCGCAGCGCGTCCAGCGGCTCGGACCCGCGCAGGAAGGTGTAGCCGTCTTGTCGGTGAATATAGATCAGGCCGCGCACAAAGAGCGTTTCATCGACAAAACTGCGCCGGACGAAGCGGTAGATACCGCTGGGAAAGAGATCCTCGGGCACCGTTACCGGCTCTTTGCCGAAAAAACCGGCGACTGCGGGGTGATCCAGCAAGTCGAATGAGGCATTGCGCAGGCTATCTGCGGGTTCCAGAAGGATACGCGCGTCGGTGCCAAAGAACTGACAGATCCGGTCGAGCACATCGGGCCGCGGAAAACTCTCGCCGGTCAGATACCTGTTGAATTGGGTGCGGTTGATTCCCAAATCGCGGCACAGTCCGGCGATGGAGGGATAATCAGCGCTGAGTTTGCGCAGGTTTTCTCCGAAAATGGCGCGGATACGGGCCGGGTCGGCGTCGCGATTGGCCTGTGGGCTGTGCAAATCTGCCATCTTGGCTGCCGTATCAGGGCCTACGGCGCGCTGCGCCGTGTACTGATTGGGTTTGGAGGTTTTCGGGTCGGCGAAGGCTCATGGTCGTACACCTTTCCGGTCAATTTCGCATCCGATCATGCCACCTCACCATGTTTGGTACATGTTGTCACGGTATGTGACGCTACTTGGCGTCATATTTTGCGACTCGTGACACAAATGGATCATCTCGTCCGGCGATTCCGCGATAGCCCCCATCGCGCAAAAACGACATTTTGGTTAATGGGACAAATCCCGGACAGAGAAGGCGGATAACGCGGACAGTCCGGGAACGCAAGAACAGCGGCGCCTGGTGCCGCGACTGGGCAGATTATTTGGGGGTGGCTTACATGTACGGTGTCGTTCTTTGGACTGATCAACGGCAAAATCGCGCGGTTATCTGGTGCGAGGATCATGGTGATCTGGCCTTCTATCGCGGCGCTGAAGGTGGTGATGCGGCGATGGCTGCGGGCGATCTGGTCGAGTTCGATCTGCGCGACACTGGCGAGATGCGTCTGGCCGACACGCCGCGCCTGATCACGCAGCGCAGCCATCCGACGCTGTGCACCGAGCTGAAAAAAGCAGGTGCAAAATTGGGCGTCCTGAAGGCCAGCCCACGGCGCGCGGCCAATAGCGATCATGCCGCCAACGTCATTCGGTTTCACGACGCGCGCGTTGCCGCCTACGCCTGAATGTACCCGCCGAAATTGGAAAGGGCGGGCCTGCCAGCCCGCCCTTTTTCTTGTAGGGCCGCGTTTTTCTAGCTGCCGCGGGGCAGGGCAGCGATGCCTGTTCTGGCAAGATCAGAAAGGCCCAACGGGCGCATCAGATCCGCAAAGGCATCGATCTTTTCCGACGTCCCGGTGATTTCAAAGGTAAAGCTGTCGAGGGTCGAATCCACGACGTTGGTCCGGAAAATATCCGCCAGGCGCAGCGCCTCGACACGCTTGTCACCGGTGCAGATCACCTTCATCAACGCCAGCTCCCGCTCGACCGCGCGGCCTTCGACCGTCAGGTCGTTGACGCCGTGGACCGGCACGATCCGGCCCAGCTGCGCCTTGATCTGCTCGATCACCTGGGGCGTTCCGGTGGTGACGATGGTGATGCGGCTCATATGGCCTTCGTGGTCGATTTCGGCCACGGTGAGGCTGTCGATATTATACCCCCGGCCCGAGAAAAGCCCGATGACCCGCGCCAGCACGCCGGCCTCGTTATCGACCAGAACGGCCAGGGTATGGCGCTCTTCCACATCCGAAAAGTTGGGACGCAGGTTGTAGGCCGAATGCTTGTTCGAGCCTTTCTTGATCTTGAGTGCGGACATTTACTGTCTCCTTCGTGCCGGGCCGGCGCCGAATACGTCCAGACCCGAAAATGTTTTGTATTGAAGAGCCTGCGGGCCGCCCTTAAACCATCACCGCGCCTTTGGAGCCAATGGCGTCCTTGGTGGACGCCTCACCCAGCAGCATCTTGTTATGCGGCTCGCCCGAGGGGATCATCGGGAAGCAGTTCTCATGCTTTTCCACGAGGCAATCGAAGATCACCGGGCCGTCATACTTGATCATCTCGTTGATCGCGTCATCGAGATCGGCCGGATCCTCGCAGCGGATGCCCTTGGCGCCGAAGGCCTCGGCCAGCTTGACGAAATCGGGCAGGGCCTCGGACCAGCTGTGCGAATAGCGCTCGCCATGCAGAAGCTCTTGCCACTGACGCACCATGCCGAGGCGTTCGTTGTTGAGGATGAACTGCTTGACCGGCAGGCGAAACTGGATGGCGGTCCCCATCTCCTGCATGTTCATCAGCCAGCTGGCCTCACCCGCGACGTTGATGACCAGCGCATCGCGGTGGGCCATCTGAACGCCGATCGACGCGGGAAAACCGTAGCCCATCGTGCCAAGGCCGCCCGATGTCATCCAACGGTTCGGATCCTCGAAGCCGAGATATTGCGCCGCCCACATCTGGTGCTGGCCCACCTCGGTGGTGATGTAGCGATCATGTCCCTTTGTCAGCGCTTCGAGGCGCGCGAGGGCGTGCTGCGGCTTGATCACTTTGCCCGCTTGCTTGAAGCTGAGGCAATCGACCTTGCGCCATTCATCAATGCGCGCGTTCCACTTGCCGATCGCTTCGGCATTGACCTTGCGGCCACGCGATTTCCAGACATTCAGCAGGTCCTCGAGCACATGGGCAATGTCGCCCACAATCGGAATATCGGTCTTGATCACCTTGTTGATCGACGAGGGATCGATGTCGATATGCGCCTTCTTCGAGCCAGGAGAGAACGCGTCGAGCCGTCCGGTGATCCGGTCGTCGAAGCGCGCGCCGATATTGATCATCAGATCGCAATCGTGCATCGCCATGTTCGCCTCGTAAAGGCCGTGCATGCCCAGCATCCCGAGCCATCCTTTGCCTGACGCCGGATAGGCGCCAAGGCCCATGAGCGTCGAGGTGATCGGAATGCCCGTCGCCTCCACCAGCTCGCGCAAGAGCTGGCTGGCCGCCGGGCCGGAATTGATCACGCCGCCGCCGGTGTAGAAGACCGGGCGCTTGGCCGTCTCCATCGCGGCCACCAGCTCGGTAATGGCATCGAGATCGCCTTTGACCTGCGGCTGGTAGTGCGACGTACGCACTTTTTGCGGGCCGACATAGTCGGCGCTGGCGAATTGCACATCCTTGGGAATGTCCACCAGCACCGGGCCGGGGCGGCCCTTGGTCGCCACGTGGAACGCCTCGTGGATCGTTGCCGACAGCTTGGCGGTGTCCTTGACCAGCCAGTTATGCTTGGTGCAGGGGCGGGTTATGCCCACGGTATCCGCTTCCTGGAAGGCGTCCGAGCCGATCATGAAGGTTGGCACCTGGCCCGTGAGGACGACGATGGGGATGCTGTCAAGCAGCGCATCGGTGAGGCCGGTCACGGCATTCGTGGCCCCCGGCCCGGAGGTCACAAGAACCACGCCGGGTTTGCCACTGGAGCGGGCATAGCCTTCGGCCGCGTGCACGGCGCCCTGTTCGTGGCGCACCAGAATATGCTGGATGCCTTCTTGCTGGAATACTTCGTCATAGATCGGCAGAACGGCGCCACCGGGATAGCCAAAGACGACTTCAACGCCCTGATCCTTGAGGGCTTGAACCACCATTTTCGCTCCGGTCATCTGACGTGTCATCGCTTTGCTCCGTTCATGACATCAATCCGCTTGCGCGCATAAAAAAGCCCCCGTTGATCGGGGGCGCATGGGGTCTGGTCTGGGTGTCCGTTTACCGGCCCATGCGCAATTTCCGTGTGATTACTACTAGAGGCGCCAATGGACCACTCCCTTTTGCGTGCCAGCGGACATTATGACCGGGTTCGAGGGGCGTCAAGCGCCATGGGCGGATAAAATGTCGCGGTAGTACACTTTTCTTTCCATTTGTTGCGCAAAACGGATCGAATTTGATTGGATGCAGGGCTGATGAGCCTGAAAGGCATAATGTCGCTCTGCCCATGACGCGACCAAAAGGCGTGGGATGCGCTGGATACCTGCCGCGAGCGGGCAGGCATTCGGCCAAAGCGCGCACCCTATTGGCGGCTTGGCAACCCCAAGACGACACCTGGGCGTATGACCGATGGATCATACGCCTTGCGTGCGAAGACGTCGCAAACATCTGCGGCGAAGCTGTCCAGCGGGTCCATTGGGTAGTCAGGATCGAAGCTGGATTGATCCCAACGCTCGCAGAAATCCGCACAGCTTTGATAGCAAGGATGATGCCGGAACTTCTGCCGCTCTTCGGGGTCCCATCCGTAATGATGGGCGTAATAGGCCATCTGAAAAATCCCATGATGCTCGACCACCCAAGCCACCTCTTCGCGCACGTAGGGGCGGAGGATTTCTGCGGCCATCCGGTCATGGTTCTGCGGGGCCAGCCGGTCGCCGATGTCATGCAAGAGCGCCGCAACCACCCAATCGCGATCCGCGCCGTCCTGCCGTGCGCGCGTGGCCGCTTGCAAGCCATGCTCGAGCCGGGTGATCTGGTACCCGGCCAGCGTTTCGTCCGCCTGCGCTGCAAGCTCCTTGAGAAGACGGCCGGCGGTGCCCGCGAGGAACGGTTGTTCCAGCTTTTCCAGCAATTCGTAGTCTTCGCGCGTGCCATCCTTCATCTGGGTGAAGGACACTGTCGGGCCACTTTTTGTCATGAATATGCCTCCGGTCCTGGGCGGTGTCTGGCGGGTGCGCAATGGTCCGATACGGGTAGTGCGCTGCGGTAGCTTGGCGCAAGACGCCGCAGAGCGCCAGATATGTCGAGAGGCAAATGCAGGCGCCGGGATCTACCGGGCGACATCAGATCAGGCGAGCGTCCAGTCCGGTCGGGCCGACGCCGCCGCGCCAAGGGCCGGGCACCGCGTCAGAACACGGCATGCGCGCCGCGGTCATCCGTGATCTTGTTGGCGGCCAGCTGAGCGTAATGATCTGCCAAGGTCTGCACGCCGAATTCGGGCGTTGCATCGGCGTCGTATCGCCCTCGCGCCGCATCCCAGACCAGCATGGATTCCGTGGCGTAATAGTGTCCGATACGGGCCAGCTCTGCCTTGCTGCGCAAGCGCCGCGAGGCGAGGCCGCCGAGGATCAGACCCGCCTTGATACACGACATCAACGCAAGCGGCACGTGCTGGAACCGGGGCCGCCGGCCCAAAGCGTCGAACAGCATTTCGCCTTGCGCGCGCGGCGTGATGGCGGGGCCGGGACCGCCGATGGGCAGAATGCGGTTCTGCAATTGGGCGTCGGACAAGCAACTCGCCAGATACCGGGCCAGATCCTCGTTGCCGATGGGTTTGCAGGCGGTCAGGGCGCCATCCCCGAAAAGCAAGAAGGGCTTGCCTGCCCGCACGCGCGCCATCTGTCCCGACAGGGATTTGAAATACGCGGTGGGGCGCACGATGGACCAAGTGATCGGGGCGGCCTGCAACTCGGCCTCGAAGGCCAGCTTGGCACGTTGAAACGCCAGCATAGGCTTTTGCACGCAAATCGCGGATAATAGGACGAAATGCGTCGCCCCGGCGCGGATGGCAGCGCCCAGAGCAAGACTGTTCAGCCCGTGGTCGATGGCGTGCGCGTCCTCCGGCGCGCCGCTGCGCGATGCCACGCAAGAGATTACGGCAACGCAATCATGCTCGGTCATCAACGCCAAAAGGGCGTCTTGGGTCATGTCGCAGAAAACGGCACCGGGAAGGTCACTGCTATCAGAGCCGTGCCGCACGGGCGCGCACACGGTGTAGTCTGCGGCTACTAGGGCACTGAATGTGGCGCGACCGATCGTTCCGGTCGCGCCCAGCAAGAGGACAGATTTGGGCGGCCTTGTCATGCCGCCAACGCTATATCAGGTCGCGCTGCATCGCTCCGCATGATTCCGGATTTGCTCAAGGAAGGTGGCCACCCGCTATGGATCCGATTCATGCGGTTGATCAAGTCACCCCTCGCCCTGGCGTGCATGCATGATGAAGCCCATCAGGTTCAGCAACACCTGCGCGGCCAAGACAGATGTGCTGTCGCCCGCGTCATAGGCGGGCGCGACCTCGACCAGATCGATTCCGACAATCTCGTTGCGCTGCGCCACTTGCTGCAAAAGCTCCAGCACATCGTAATAAAGAAAGCCGCCATGGCTGGGCGTGCCGGTGCCGGGCGCGATGGAGGGGCAGAAGCCGTCAATATCAAGCGTGATGTAGACGCGCGCGCCTTCGGGGATGCGCCCGGCCAACGCTTTGGGGCCGATAGCGCGGCACTGGCGAACCGAGAGGATATCCGAGCCCATGGCGCGGGCGGCGTCGTATCCTTCCTTGGCCGTCGAGCTGACGTTGCGGATTCCCAATTGTGTGAGGCCGGTGACATAGGGCTTCTCGGCGGCGCGGCGCATCGGGTTGCCGTGGCCATTGCGGACGCCGTGGCGCTCGTCCACGAAATCCAAATGGGCGTCGATCTGGAGGATATGGATATCGCCGTGACCTTCGAAGGCGTCGATGCAAGGAATATTGATCGAATGGTCGCCGCCAATTGTGACGGGCAGGGCACCTGCCTTGAGGATCGCGCGCACACCTGCCGCGATATTGGCATGGCTCTGCGCGGTGTCGGTATGAATGATATCGGCATCGCCGATATCGACGATGCGCACATCCGCGCCCAGATAGGTCAGGTCATCTTCGTGATCATAGGCGCCGCCATGGCCGAAACTGAACAGCGTCGATGCCTCGCGCACAGAGCGCGGACCAAAGCGCGCACCGGGGCGAAACTGTGTGCCGCCGTCAAAGGGTGCGCCGAGGATGGCTATATCGGCATCGATCGTGTCCCAATCCTCTATATAGGCCCGTTTGCCGAAGGTCGATATTCCGACGAAGGGCAGGTTGAGCCGTCCGCTCTCATAGCCATGTCCGCTCATGCACTCTCTCCTCCATTGATGCACCTTGCCAGATAGTCAGGACGCGCGCGCCCCGGCAAGCCACCTTTTGCCGCAAGTGTTCCTTTTGCCTTTCGCACCTGCCGCATTCGTGAAATAGGGACTTGCCAAACGATCCTATCATGGAGAAACGTGATGAAGATTCGTGAGGCCTTGACCTTCGATGATGTCCTTCTGCTTCCTGCTGCATCCAATGTGCTGCCCAGCACGGCCGATACCCGGACCCGTGTGACGCGCTCCATTTCGCTCAACATTCCGCTGCTCAGCTCTGCCATGGATACCGTGACCGAGAGCCGGATGGCGATCTGCATGGCGCAGTATGGCGGCATGGGCGTCATTCACCGCAATTTCAATGTCGAAGAACAGGCAAACGAGGTCCGGCGGGTCAAACGGTTTGTCAGCGGCATTGTCTATAGTCCGATCACCCTGACGCCAGACCAGACGCTGGCGGATGCCAATGCGCTGCAAGAGCAATATCGCGTCAGCGGCTTTCCGGTCGTGGACGAGTCGGGCCGCGTCCTTGGCATCGTCACCAATCGCGACATGCGCTTTGCCGAAGATCCGCGGACGCCGGTGCGTGCCATGATGACCGCGGACGATCTGGCGATCCTGCAGGAACCGGCCGATCTGGATGAGGCCAAGTCCCTGATGAAGGAGCGCCGCATCGAAAAGCTGCTGGTGACGGACGCGCAAGGCAAGCTGACCGGCCTTCTGACGCTGAAGGACAGCGAGCAGGCTGTGCTTAACCCCTCAGCCTGCAAGGACCATTTGGGCCGTCTGCGCGTAGCCGCTGCAACCACCGTGGGCGATGCGGGCTTCGAGCGGAGCGAGGCTTTGGTAGATGCGGGCGCCGACATGATCGTGATCGACACGGCACACGGGCATTCCGCCGGCGTCGCAGAGGCCGTGCGCCGCGCCAAGAAGATAGCTGGCGATGTTCAGATCGTTGCCGGCAATGTCGCGACGGGTGATGCAGTTCGCGCGCTGATCGACGCGGGCGCGGATGCGGTCAAGGTGGGCATCGGCCCCGGCAGCATCTGCACGACGCGCATGGTGGCCGGCGTAGGAGTGCCGCAACTGACGGCAATCATGGATTGTGTCGCCGCGGCGGGCGACACACCGATCATCGCCGATGGTGGCATCAAGATGTCGGGTGATTTCGCCAAGGCGATTGCCGCCGGCGCCTCTTGCGCCATGGTGGGCAGCATGATCGCCGGCACGGATGAAAGCCCTGGCGAAATGATCCTTTTCCAAGGCCGCTCGTACAAAGCCTATCGCGGCATGGGCAGCCTCGGCGCAATGGCGCGCGGCAGCGCCGATCGCTATTTCCAGAAGGACGCAGCAAGCGACAAGCTGGTGCCCGAGGGGATCGAGGGGCAGGTGCCCTACAAAGGATCCGCCGGGGCCGTGATTCATCAGCTGGTGGGCGGCTTGCGCGCTGCTATGGGGTACACGGGCTGCGCCACGGTCGAGGACATGCGCGCGAATTGTGAGTTCGTGCGCATCACCGGCGCAGGTCTTAGTGAGAGCCATGTGCACGATGTACAGATCACACGTGAATCTCCCAATTATCGGATTGGGTAATGGTATCAGTGTGATCTGCGCCATAGTTAAAGTAACGGGATTGGCTCTGTGACTCCCGGCGCGCGCATTCAGGCAGCAATCGACGTGCTGGACCGGATCGGCGCCGGTACGCCCGCCGAAAAGGCGCTGACGGGCTGGGCGCGCGGGGCGCGGTTCGCAGGGTCGGGCGACCGCGCGGCCGTGCGGGATCACGTCTATCAAGCCTTGCGTTGCTGGCGCTCCTACGCCTGCCTTGGCGGCGGAGATACGGGGCGCGCACGCATGATCGGCGCCTTGCGCGCGGCCGATCTGGACCCTGATACCCTCTTTACCGGAGAGGGCCACGCGCCCGCGCCTTTGTCCGAGGCCGAGCGCGGCGCAGGAAGCTTGCCGAGCGGCGCCGATGCGCATGACTTGCCTGACTGGCTATGGGCACAGTTTCAATCGGATCTGGGAGAGGGTGCCGCCAGAGCGGCGCTGGCCCTGCGCGAACGGGCGCCGGTGATGCTGAGGGTCAACCTTGCCCGCGCGGGTCTGCAGGATGTCATTTCTCTTCTTGCCGAAGACGGTATTCACTCCGAGCCGCACCCTATTGCAAAGTCTGCACTTTTGGTGATTGACGGCGCGCGCCGCGTCGCGCGTAGTCGCGCCTATCTTGATGGGTTGGCCGAGCTGCAGGATGGCTCGGGTCAGGCCGCAATGGAAGCGATCCCGCTACCGTCAAACGGCGGCATCCTGGACTACTGCGCGGGTGGCGGTGGCAAGGCGCTGGCGCTTGCGGCACAGGGCGCTCGCAAGGTCTACGCACATGACATCGATGCGGCGCGTATGGCGGATCTGCCAGCGCGCGCCGCCCGGTCCGGTGCCGATGTGGAGATATTGGATGGATCAAAGCTTGTCGATAAGGCGCCGTACTCACTCATTTTATGTGATGCGCCTTGCTCTGGCAGCGGCACGTGGCGCCGCACGCCAGATGCAAAATGGCGTTTGACACCCGAACGTCTGGACGAGCTTAAGCAGATGCAATCCGCGATCCTGCGTGAGGCCGCGCAGCTCGTCGGGTCCGGGGGACGCTTGATTTATGCGACGTGCTCGGTTCTGCACGCAGAGAACGAAGCGCGCATCGACGCCTTTTTGCAGGCGACACCGAACTGGCATCAGACATTTGCACAGCGTTTTGACGTGTCGGATGGTGGCGACGGATTTTTTGTGGCGCATTTGGCGCGCATCTAAAAAGATTGAGCGAGATGGGCGGCAGTTTTTTCTGATGCGTTAAGCTGCGCTTAAGACCTCACGGTCAATCCTTTTGCAAAACCTGGGTCATCGAGGATCAGAGCGCGTGACAATCTCCGACCATGCTATCGGCCCGATTCGGCGCGCGGCGACGCAGCTGCGACCTCATGCTGGCCTTGTCTTTTGCTCTGCCGTGCTCTTCGGTGTCACCGCCTTCATGGTCGCGCCGGGCGCGGAGCGCTATCTGATTGTTTTGGTTGCAGCAATACTTGGCGCGTCGTCCCTCTGGATCGGCGCTATCTCGCATTTTTCGGACCTTACCGAGGAACGTGCTGCATCGTCCGTCAGTGATCTGATCCGCCATGATGCGATTCCTTGTGTCGTGACGGGACCGGACGGCGCGCTGATCTATGCCAATGATGCCTCAGAACGCGCCTATGAGGCGCGGCGCCACCCGACCCTGTCCAGTGCGATGCAGCCTCTCATCGCCAATCCCGGCGCTTTGCTCTATCGGCTGCAGACGCGCGCTGCGGCACGTGGCTCGGCTTATGAGGATGTCGTGACGGGGGCCGGCCATGTTCGCCTGTCTGTCCACCGGGCTGGTGAAGGAATGCTGCTGTGGCGTGTTGAAAGGTCGGCCGAGGGCGCGGCGCGGCGCGGCGGCACCATTCCGTTGCCGATGCTGACAGTGGGCCGTAACAATGCCGTGCTTTTCATGAACGACGCCGCACGGCTGCTGATTGGAGAACGGGCGCGCACGCTTGATCGCATTTGCGCCAAGCTGCCGCTGCGTTCGGGCCAGATGAACAACATTAGCACCCAGACGGGTGTGCAATCATGCCTCGTTGTCGAGCTGGAAGGGATTGCGGGACGGCGCGAGATCTTCATCATGCCCGGTGTGGCCGCAACCGAACGCCCGTCCGATGGCTGGACCTTCTTCGACGAACTGCCAGTGCCTTTGCTCAAGCTCGCACGCGGCGGGGCTATTCAGCTGTGCAACAGGCCCGCGAGCGAGCTTTTGGGTTGCTCGGGTTGTGCCGGCAAGCAGATTACAGACGTTCTGGAAGGGCTTGGACGCTCAATCCCCGACTGGCTGGAAGATGCGGCGCAGGCGCGCGGCACGGTCCACTCGGAATTTCTGCGCGTACGCACGGCAGATGAAGAGGTCTTCATCCAGGTCACGCTGAATCGCGCCACCGAAGAGGGCGAGACGGTGCTGATCGCGGTCTTGAACGACGCGACCGAGCTGAAATCCCTCGAAGCGCAGTTCGTACAGTCGCAGAAGATGCAGGCAATCGGGCAGCTCGCGGGCGGTGTGGCGCATGATTTCAACAACTTGCTCACCGCAATTTCCGGTCATTGCGATTTGCTTTTGCTTCGGCACGATCAGGGGGATTCGGACTACGGTGATCTGTTGCAGATCGCACAAAACGCCAATCGTGCGGCATCGCTGGTAAACCAACTTCTCGCCTATTCGCGCAAGCAAACCCTGCGCCCGGAGGTCATGGATCTGCGAGATGCGATGTCTGACCTTACCCATCTTCTAAACCGCTTGGTCGGCGAGAAGATCGTGCTGTCACTCAACCACGATCCGACGCTTTGGTCGATCCGGGCAGACAAGCGCCAGTTCGAGCAGGTCATCATGAACCTTGTCGTCAACGCGCGTGACGCGATGATTTCGGGCGGCGAGATCAGGATCGAAACACGCAACGTCACCCTTGAGGCGCCATTGCACCGAGACCGGGCGGTCGTCTCGCCGGGCAGATGGGTGCGCATCAGTGTCACGGATGAGGGCATCGGGATCCCGCCCGATCGCCTGCAAAAGATCTTCGAGCCCTTCTTCACGACGAAAAAGACGGGTGAGGGCACCGGCCTGGGACTTTCGACGGCGTACGGGATCGTCAAACAGACAGGCGGGTTCATTTTTGTCGATAGTGAGCGGGATCAGGGCACGACATTTTTCCTCATGTTCCCGGCGCACGAAAGCGTGGCAGCGCTACCCGCGCCCAAGGCGCCATCCATGATCGATGTTACGCCTGCGGAGGGGATCATTCTTTTGGTCGAGGACGAGGCGCCTGTGCGTGCCTTTGCGTCGCGTGCGTTGCAGATGCGTGGCTTTACGGTGCTTGAGGCTGAATCGGCGGAAGATGCGCTCGACATCTTGTCGGACAAGAGCGTTGAGGTGGATGTGTTTGTGACAGACGTGGTGATGCCCGGCCTCGATGGGCCGACTTGGGTGCAAAAGGCGCTGGTCGATCGCCCCGAAGTGCGCGTCGTCTTTGTGTCTGGCTATGCGGAAGAGGATTTCGGCGACACACAATCGCGCATTCCGAACTCGGTTTTCCTTCCCAAGCCGTTTTCCTTGACCGATCTGACGGAGGTCGTTCAACGGCAGATGGGGTAAAGCGGCGTTTATACTTCCGCGGCTGAAATGATCGCGGTCGCGTTACATCTGACACCCTTAAAGCCTCGGTAAAGAAAGAAACTGTTTCGCAGTCGAAAGGATGATGTGTCGGCTATCCTGATGGAACCGCATTGAAACCAAGCGACAGGCACTGCCCCAAAGCATCCGCGTCACAGATGGCGCGCCGCCGAATTTGACAGGAGCGGCACAGATGATGCTCGGGCCTGGGCCTGCCTAAGATTTTGCCATCCGGCACGTCAGAAACGCTTTAGTTGACAGGGGAAGGCTCGGCGACGGGCGTGTAGCGTCCGTTTGCATCAATGCTGTCATACAGCTGAAAATCTGGAGCATATTTCCGGCGCAGCGCAGCCTCGATATCATCGGACAGAATGAGTTGATCGCGCGCGGAGGTATTGAGGCGGTCTGTGGAGATCGATGTTTCCAGCCGCGCCTCCAAATAGGCGCTCAAAGCAGCTTGGTCTTCATAGCGAAAGACATGGGTCGCCGCAGTGCCGTTGCGCTGCGGCTCGAGGAATTTGGACTGCGATCCAACATTGGCGAAGGCGGGCTGCTGGCCCTTAAGATAGGCCGCGACGAATGCGTCGAAGCTCATGCCTTGGGTGCTGGTCGGCTTGCCTGCCAGAAACGGCCGTTGCCGATAGCGATACCAGCTGCCCAGCCAATCGATGGGAGCGCGCATTACCGCGATGACATGCAGGTCATCCCCGATGAATTTCTCGAGCGCGGGCCGAAAGAAGCGGTTATAGCGAAAAATCGGCGCGTGTTTCAGCTCGGGCGGATCGCTGATGATCATAGACGCGTAAGGCGCCAGAGCGGCCTGCCACGCTGTCGTTCCCGTTTTCGGAACGGACAGAAATACCAGTTTATGCTTGGCAAAGACCAACATGCGCGCCGCATCCGTATCATCCGCGCCGAAACTGGCGCCATTAACTCTTCTTCAATACTTCCACCTGAATGTGAAGATCCGAACAATTTACTTGAAATGTTCGCGCTTTGTCTGCATGTAGGTGAGAACAAGAGGCGAACAAACGCAGCGATTGCCGGTAGAGGCATGGTGTGGAATAAGGATGCGAACGCAATGGCAACGGCAGATCTTTTGAGCATGGACAACAAGAAAAGCGCAGACAAGCAAAAGGCCCTCGACAGTGCCCTGGCGCAGATCGAGCGGCAATTCGGCAAGGGCTCGATCATGAAGCTGGGGGATAACCCCATCACGGATATCGAGTCGACCTCGACCGGATCGCTGGGCCTCGACATCGCCCTCGGTATCGGCGGCCTCCCCAAGGGCCGGATCGTCGAGATCTATGGCCCCGAAAGCTCGGGCAAGACCACTCTGACGCTACACTGCGTGGCCGAGGAACAGAAAAAGGGCGGCGTTTGCGCCTTTGTCGATGCCGAGCATGCGCTCGATCCGCAATATGCGCGCAAGCTGGGCGTGGATCTGGACGAGTTGCTGATTTCGCAGCCAGATACCGGCGAGCAGTCTCTGGAGATCGTGGACACGTTGGTGCGCTCGGGCGCGGTCAGCATGATCGTTGTCGACTCGGTTGCGGCGCTGACGCCGAAATCCGAGCTGGAAGGCGACATGGGTGACAGCAGCGTCGGCGTGCATGCACGCCTCATGAGCCAGGCGATGCGCAAATTGACCGGCTCGATCAGCCGCACCAAATGCACCGTGATCTTCATCAACCAGATCCGCATGAAGATCGGCGTCATGTTCGGCAGCCCCGAGACGACGACTGGCGGCAACGCGCTGAAATTCTACAGTTCGGTGCGTCTCGATATTCGCCGTATCGGCGCGCTGAAGGACCGCGATGAGGTGGTCGGCAACGCGACCCGCGTCAAGGTGGTCAAGAACAAGGTCGCGCCGCCGTTCAAGCAGGTCGAATTCGACATCATGTATGGCGAAGGCATCAGCAAGATGGGCGAGATCCTGGATATGGGCGTCAAGGCTGGCGTCGTCGAGAAATCGGGCAGCTGGTTCAGCTATGGCGACGAACGGATCGGTCAGGGCCGTGAGAATGCCAAGTCCTTCCTCAAGGAAAACAGCAAGATCGCGCTGGAGATCGAGGACAAGATCCGCGCTTCGCACGGGCTGGATTTCGACATGAGCGAGAGCGACAAGCCCGGCGACGACGGGGATGACCTGATGGAGGCGTAAGCCTTCGCGCCTGACATGCCACAAGGCCCAGCCGCTGATGCGCGCCGGGCCTTTTTCTTGCGGTGGACAGGGCGCGCGCGGGGGGATACCTAGAAAAGCGCCAGATCTGACTGAAACACTGCTGCGAAAAGAGACCTCTCATGCCGACGCTGAACGATATCCGCTCGACCTTTCTGAGCTATTTCGACCGCAACGATCACCGCGTCGTCGACAGCTCTCCGCTGGTGCCGCGCAATGACCCGACGCTGATGTTCACCAATTCCGGCATGGTTCAGTTCAAGAACCTGTTTACCGGCGTGGAAAAGCGCGACTACGTCCGCGCCACCACCAGTCAAAAATGCGTGCGTGCGGGCGGCAAGCACAACGATCTGGACAATGTGGGCTACACGGCGCGCCATCATACCTTCTTTGAAATGATGGGAAATTTCAGCTTTGGTGATTACTTCAAAGAGGATGCGATCCGGTTCGCCTGGGAGCTGTTGACCCGCGATTTCGGCATCGACAAGTCCAAGCTGCTGGTCACCGTTTACCATACCGACGACGAGGCTGCGAATATCTGGAAGAAGGTCGCCGGCCTTGGCGATGACCGCATCATCCGCATCGCGACCGACGACAATTTCTGGTCGATGGGTGCAACAGGCCCGTGCGGGCCTTGTTCCGAGATCTTCTACGACCACGGACCCGAGATCTGGGGTGGCCCTCCGGGCAGCCCCGAGGAGGATGGCGACCGATTTATCGAGATCTGGAACCTCGTCTTCATGCAGAACGAGCGCTTTGAAGATGGCACGCAGCGCGATCTGGACATGCAGTCGATCGACACCGGTATGGGGTTGGAGCGGATCGGCGCTCTCTTGCAAGGCAAGCACGACAATTACGATACGGACCTGATGCGCGCCCTGATCGAGGCGAGCGCCCATGCCACCTCGACCGATGCGGACGGTCCGGGCAATGTGCATCACCGTGTGATCGCGGATCACTTGCGTTCGACCTCGTTTCTTATGGCCGATGGCGTGATGCCGTCCAATGAGGGACGGGGCTATGTGCTGCGCCGCATCATGCGGCGCGCAATGCGCCACGCGCATCTGCTGGGCGCCAAGGATCCGGTCATGCACCGGCTGGTGCCGTCGCTGGTCGGGCAGATGGGCCAAGCGTTCCCCGAGCTGGGCCGCGCGCAGGGCATGATCGAGGAGATGTTGCGGCTGGAGGAGACGCGTTTCAAGCAAACGCTGGAACGCGGTTTGGGCCTACTGGACGAGGCACTTCAGGATCTGGGCGAGGCGGCTGACCTACCCGGCGAGACGGCCTTCAAGCTTTATGACACGTTCGGCTTCCCGCTGGATCTGACGCAGGATGCGCTGCGCGAAAAGGGGCGCGGCGTGGATGTGGCAGGTTTTGATGCGGCCATGGCCGAGCAGAAGGCCAAGGCGCGCGCGGCCTGGGCCGGTACGGGTGAGGCGGTCGATCAGGCCGTCTGGTTCGACATTGCCGAGGCAAAGGGCGTAACTGATTTTCTGGGCTACGACACGGAGACGGCCGAGGCGCAGATTGTTGCGCTGGTCAAGGATGGCGCGCAAGCCAAAAGCGCGGGCGAAGGGGATCGTGTGCAGATCGTGCTGAACCAGACGCCATTTTACGCCGAAGCGGGCGGACAGGTGGGCGATAGTGGCACGCTGCGCTGCGAGGATGGCGAGGCGCGCATCACCGATACCAAGAAGGTAGCGGGCGTCTTTATCCATTTCGCCGAAGTGACGCGCGGCACGCTCAAGGACGGCGCCGCTGCACAGCTCGAGGTGGATCACGGTCGCCGCTCGGCGATTCGCGCAAACCACTCGGCGACGCATCTGCTGCATGAGGCACTTCGCGAGACTTTGGGCGATCATGTGGCGCAGCGCGGTAGCCTCAATGCCGAAGATCGGCTGCGCTTTGACTTTAGCCATACAAAGGCGCTGACGCCGGATGAATTGGCCCGCGTCGAGGCGGACGTGAATGCCTATATCCGCCAGAACGCGCCCGTCCAGACCCGGATCATGACGCCAGATGAGGCGCGCGAGCTGGGCGCGCAGGCGCTCTTCGGTGAGAAATACGGCGACGAGGTGCGCGTCGTGTCCATGGGCCGCCAAGAGGGGTCGGGCCGCGGCGCGGATGGCGCGACCTATTCCATCGAGCTTTGCGGCGGCACGCATGTCAGCGGTACGGGCGATATCGGCCTTTTCGTCCTTCTGGGCGATGCAGCCTCCAGCGCGGGGGTACGCCGGATCGAGGCCCTTACAAGCGAGGCGGCGCTGCGCCATCTGGGCGGGCATTCCAAGGCACTGACCGAGATCGCAGGCGCGCTTAAAGTGCGCCCTGACGATGCGCAGGCACGGGTGCAGGCCCTTATGGACGAACGCCGAGCGCTGGTGCAGGAGGTTGCCCAACTGCGCCGCGATTTGGCCATGGCCGGCGGTGCGGGCAAGGGCGGTGAAGCCGAGATCGAGGAGATCGGCGGCACGCGCCTGATTGCGCAAGTGCTCAGCGGAGTCGAAGGCAAGGATCTGCCGGGATTGATCGACCAGATGAAGGCCAAGCTCGAAAGCGGTGCGATCCTTCTGATCGCTGATACGGGTGGCAAGGCGGCAGTGGCAGCGGGCGTGACCGCCGACAAGGCGGGCGATCTGTCGGCCATCGAGATGGTGCGCGCCGCAGTGGTCGAGTTGGGCGGGAAGGGCGGCGGTGGCCGCGCGGATCTGGCCCAAGGCGGTGCCGCCAGCGCCGAGAATTCGGGCGCCGCGATCGACGCCGTGCGCAACCTGTTGAAAGGATAAGATGATGCCCGCACTCTGGATTGCCCATGTGACCGTCACAGATGAGGAAGCCTATGGCCGTTATGCCGCGCTGGCCGGGCCCGCCATAGCCAAGCACGGTGGTAAGTTCATCGCACGTGGTGGCCGATTTGTTCAGTTGGAAGGCAGGGAGCGCCCGCGCAACGTGGTTGCGCGTTTCGATAGCGTCGAGGCCGCCGAGGCGTGCTATCACTCGCCGGAGTACCAAGAGGCGCTCAGCCATGCGCGAGATGCCTCCGAGCGTGAATTGCTGATTGTCGAAACCTCCGAATAGACACAGGTCGCTGCGCTCATAAGGCGCGCAAGGATGAGTGGGATCGAAAGGCGCGAGACGTCTCTCGATGCGAGCTTTTTGCTAATCAGGTTTTGCCCGGCGAAATCTGATTAAAGTTGGTGAGTGAAACATCAGCTCGTCAACACCTGAGCCGCAGCACTGTTTGAGTTTGGCGCCAACGACAGCGGTTTATGCAAAGCCGTAAAAGTTACTGATCAACGCATTGAATCCTCCGCTGGCTACAGGAGGTCTCAAAAGCGCGCACCGGCAATGTTCGTGCGTAGGCGAAAGAAACTCCTCGCGTGTCCTGCCAAGGTGCAATTGAGCGTCACAATGGCCAGTTGATCGAGGAGCAACCGCGGCCCGTCCATCTCAAGCGCAAGACGCGGGCCGAATATGCTGACTATGTTCGGTGCTAGGCTGCCCGCCGTTTGGCGGCGATTTGCGAGATGCTTCATTCAAGTGCGTGCGGCGTCGTAAAACGCGTCCAAGTTTCTTATTGAGGACGGCGACGTTGGCGGAGGCACCCCCGCGCTGTTGGTCCACTATCGCGTCGTTCTGATTTCACACTGACCCTGCATCACACGTCCTCGTTAAGGCTGGGTCAGCTCTGCGTCGAGGGGCGCAGAATGCATATGCTCAGGCCGTAAGCCCAATCCGCAACGCTCTGATGACTTGCGCGTGCCGATACCGCGCGCACACTGTCGTGCTGTTGGCAACTCGCTGTGCCCGCGCAATGGAGCGTCGAGAAGGTTCGAGCCGACTCCCCAAGTATGTGCGGCGGGGCTGTCTGGTGCTGCTGATCAAGTAACTGGCGGACCACCGCCCGGACACGTTCCTGGTTCAGCCAGAACATATCCATACGGGTTAGCTGGCATGTAAGAAGTTCATACCGCTCTGGATCTGAAGGGGCCGCCCGCTATCTGATGTCCCGCATTAACAGGGGAGGCGATATGCGTGTCTGGATACTCGGGCTTATAATGATTTGTCTGCCAGCCGGTCTGGCTGCGCAGGATGCGCGTGCACTGGATCGGCCGAATACGGTCCTGCTGATGCGTCACGCGCTGGCGCCCGGGACGGGCGATCCGGAAAACTTCGTTCTTGGCGATTGCAGCACACAGCGCAATTTGAGCGACGCGGGGCGCGCGCAGGCCCAGAGGATCGGCCAAGCACTGCGCAGTGCCGGCATCATACCCACCCATGTCTTTACCAGCGAGTGGTGCCGCGCCCGGGAAACCGCCGAGTTGCTGAACCTAGGAGAAGTTTCGCCACTGCCTGCACTCAACTCGCATTTCGCGGGGCGAGGGGATCGCGCGGCACAGACGCGCGCCGTTCTGGCCAGGCTGGCCGATCTGCCCGAGGGCGCGCGGCCGATACTCGTCACGCATCAGGTGAATATCAGCGCACTTACGGGCACTTTCGCGCGGTCTGGTGAGATCGTCATGACCGTGCAAAACGAAAACGGCCAGCTCGTGGAAGCTGGCCGTTTCCTGATTGACCCATAAGCGCGGGCGAGATCAGGCCGTCTTCGAGGCCCGCTTGCGCTCGTGTGGGTCAAGATGGCGCTTGCGCAGGCGGATGGCATTGGGCGTGACCTCGACCAATTCGTCATCGTCGATATAGGCGATGGCCTGCTCGAGGCTCATCTCGACGGGAGTTGTCAGGCGCACGGCCTCGTCGGTGCCGGAGGCGCGCACGTTGGTCAGTTTCTTGCCCTTGAGCGGGTTCACCTCGAGATCGTTGTCGCGGCTATGCTCGCCGATGATCATGCCGGTATAGATTTTGGCCTGCGGTCCGATAAACATCTTGCCGCGATCCTCGAGATTCCACAGCGCGTAGGCCACCGACTCGCCATTTTCCATCGAGATCAGCACGCCCGCGCGGCGGCCCGGAATAGGTCCGCGATGGGGCGACCAGCTGTGAAAGACGCGGTTGAGCACACCGGTGCCGCGCGTGTCGGTCAGAAACTCGCCGTGATAGCCGATCAGGCCGCGCGACGGGACATGCGCGATGATGCGCGTCTTGCCGGCGCCCGCGGGCTTCATCTCGGTCAGATCGCCCTTGCGGGGGCCGGTGATCTTTTCGATCACGGCGCCGGAATATTCGTCATCGACGTCGATCGTGACTTCCTCGATCGGCTCCAGACGCTCGCCATTCTCGCCTTCGCGCATGACGACTTTGGGGCGCGAAATGCTCAGCTCAAAGCCTTCGCGGCGCATGTTCTCGATCAGGACGCCCATCTGCAATTCACCGCGGCCCGCCACTTCGAAAGCCTCGCCGCCGGGGGTGTCGGTGACCTTGATGGCAACGTTCGATTCGGCCTCTTTCATCAGGCGGTCGCGAATGACGCGAGACTGCACCTTCTTGCCGTCGCGGCCCGCGAGGGGGCTGTCGTTGATGCCGAAAGTGACGGTGATCGTGGGCGGATCGATGGGCTGCGCGTCCAGCGGCTCGTCCACGGCAAGCGCGCAGATCGTGTCGGCGACGGTTGCCTTTGACATGCCTGCAAGGCTGACGATATCGCCCGCCTGCGCCTCTTCGATGTCTTGGGAAGCCAGACCGCGGAAGGCCTGGATGCGCGTCACGCGAAACTGCTCGATCTTCTGGCCGATGCGGCTGAGGGCCTGCACGGTCGCGCCGACCTTGAGCTTGCCGCTCTCGACGCGGCCCGTCAGGAGGCGGCCCACGAAGGGGTCAGCGCCAAGCGTGGTGGCCAGCATGCGAAAGTCGTCATCCTGCTGCTTGACCTGCTTGGGCGCTGGTACGTGGTCGACGATCAGCTTGAAAAGTGCGCTCAGGTCTTTGCGCGGGCCATCAAGCTCGTGATCGGCCCAGCCGTTGCGGCCCGAAGCGTACATATGCGGGAAATCCAGCTGATCGTCGTCCGCACCAAGGCTGGCGAAGAGGTCAAAGCACTCATCCAGCGCGCGGTCCGGCTCGGCGTCGGGCTTGTCGACCTTGTTCAGCACGACGATGGGGCGCAGGCCGAGCGCGAGCGCCTTGGACGTCACGAATTTGGTCTGGGGCATCGGGCCTTCGGCCGCATCGACCAGCAGGACGACACCGTCGACCATGCTGAGAATACGCTCGACCTCGCCACCGAAATCGGCGTGGCCGGGCGTGTCGACGATATTGATGCGCTTGCCCTTCCACTCGACCGAGGTCGGCTTGGCAAAGATGGTGATGCCGCGCTCGCGCTCCAGATCGTTGCTGTCCATCGCGCGTTCGTCCACGGCCTGGTTGGCCCGGAACGCGCCGGACTGCTTGAGCAATTCGTCGACGAGCGTCGTTTTGCCGTGGTCAACGTGGGCGATGATCGCGATATTGCGAAGGTCCATTTCGTCTCATTCCTTGGGGTTTTTTCAGCGCCCTATAGCCTGCCGGGCCATTTGACCAGAAGAAACGGGCGCGACGGCGGATATCGGCGGGTCTTTGTGGCATGCCGCGCGCTAGAGCCGCAGCATCGTGGGCCCCAGAGATCGACGCGCGGCGCCCGTTCCCAGTTTGAACCGATCCAGACCGGGCGTGCGTGTTGGATTGAGTTTTCCGAGGTCCAGTCGCGCCACGCCAGCCCTGGCCAATGCGCATGATGCGCGCCAAAGCAGCAGGTTATGGGCGCTCAGGTACCGCCCGCGTGCGCCCGTCCAGCCGATATGATACGTCGCGACATCGCCATGCGTCAGCATCAGCATGAAGGCGACCGGCACGCCCGCGTGGTATGCTATGCTCAAAAGGCTGTCATCCGGTGCGATGTCGGCCCACGCTTCGGTAAACTTTGGCGGCAAGCCGGTATAACCCCTTGCGTGCCTTTGTGCGGCCTCGCGGTGCAAAAGGGGGGCATCACAAGAGAGATCCAGAGGGCGCTGCGTGAGAATCAAGTCTTCGGTTTCGGCCCGCGCCAGCCGGTTGCGCCATTTGCCGTGAAGCGCAGCGCGGCGTGCACTCTCGGGGGCGCGCAGATCCAGCTCGGCCATGTCGGCGCCTCGGGCGACACGCAGGCCTGGGGGGGGCGGGCCCGTATCGTGGCTAAGCGCCCAGATTGCGCGAAATGGCGCGTCACGGGGCAAGCCGCGTGTGGCCTTGACGCGCAAATCGGCTGTCAGGCCAGGCAACCAGACCGGGCCGCGCGGCATCCAGGCAATCCTAAGCGGGCCGACGCGGCGCAGATGGATGCGTGCCTGCCCGATCAGCAGATCACCGCTGCGCATTTGGGCTAACGCGGCCTTGCATCCAAGCCGGGCGAGAACGGCAGCATAGGTGCCGCTTTGCTGCAGGGCGGTGCCGGGCAAATCAGGCGCGCACATGCCCTTCAGAGCGAAGGTGGTGCGTATAGCGGGTAAGGGCAAAGGCGAGACGAACATGGGCGCCAGTAAAGGGCGCCCATGGCTAATGTCAGGTTAACGAGTTAGCGCGCGCGCTGATCAGAACGGGATTTCGTCGTCGAAATCGCGCGAAGGGGCGCTACCACCGCCACCGCCGCCGCCAGAGGAGCCGCCGCGGTCGTCGGGGCCGCCGTAGCCGCCATCGTTGCCGCCGCCATATCCGCCGCCGCCCGCGCCGGAATAGCCTCCACCGCCGCTGCCGCCACCACCTTCGCCGCGGCCATCCAGCATGGTCAGCGTCGAGGTATAGGGGCGTAGCACCACTTCGGTCGAATAGCGATCCTGGCCGGATTGGTCCTGCCATTTGCGCGTCTCGAGCTGGCCTTCGATATAGACCTTCGAGCCTTTCTTCAGGTACTGCTCGGCCACGCGGGCCAGCGGCTCGGAAAAGATCGCGACGGAATGCCACTCGGTCCGCTCGCGCCGCTCGCCGGTGCTTTTGTCTTTCCAGGTCTCGGAGGTGGCGATGCGCAGGTTGCACACCTTGCCGCCATTCTGGAACGTGCGCACCTCGGGGTCGCGGCCCAGATTGCCGATGATGATGACTTTGTTAACCGACCCGGCCATGCGCGTCCTCCTGAAGTGAGCTTGGAATTTGACTATGTGTTACATCACCAGATGCCGCGTAACGCCAGCCAAAAATCGAGGCCTTCAGCCCGACCTCCGACAGGCAGCCTGGCCACGAGACTGGAATCCTGAGGCGGAATCGGTTAACTGCGTCCTAATGGGGACAGAAAAGAGATTTCAGCATGAAGACTTTTCTTGGGGCGGCTCTTGCGATCAGCGCATTGGGTATAGCCGGTGCATCGGCCGTGTCGGCGCAGACCATTTCGACAAAAAGCCGCGGTAACCTCTTTAAATCCCAGGTCAGCGTGCTGGATACGCGCGCGGCGTCGCAATACAAGAATTCGGTCCGCCTGCAGCCGACCAAGATCAATACGCCCACGAAATGGGGCGCGGCAAAATCCTATACGGGCAAATATCGCGGCGAATTCCTGAGCATGGCCAAGGAGGCAGCGCGCAAGCACGCCGTCCCCGAGGATCTGTTCCTGCGCCTCGTGCAGCAGGAAAGCGGCTGGAAGCCGACGGCGCTCAGCCACAAGGGGGCGATCGGCCTCGCGCAGTTGATGCCCGGAACGGCCGCCGTGCTGCGGGTCGACCCGCACGATCCGCGCCAGAACCTTGAGGGCGGGGCGCGCTACCTGGCGATGCAGTACCGCGAATTCGGCTCGTGGCGGCTGGCCTTGGCTGCCTATAATGCCGGGCCCGGCGCCGTGAAGAAGTACGGGGATGTGCCGCCTTACAAGGAAACCACCAATTACGTTCGGGTCATCTGGGGCAGCTGACGCGCGCGCTTTTCACTTCGCCCGTGCACGGCGGCGCAGCTCGGACGGGCTGACCCCCGTATGCTGCGCGATGAAGCGCGAGAAATAGGCCGCGCTGCCGAAACCCAATTGCGCCGCGACATGGCGCACTGCGTCATCGCCATCCTCCAGCATTTCACGTGCTGCGTGCAGGGTGCGCTGCACCAGCAGGTCGGCGGCGGTCATGCCGCAACACGCCTTGCAACTGCGCGTAAGATGCGTGGGCGTCACGCCCAGATCACGCGCGTAGGCGGCCATCGGCTGACCCGTTGCGTAATCCTGCTCGACCAGCGCGGCATACGCGGCGGTGAGGCGCTGTGCGGCGGTGGGACGCGGCGGCGCATCCTGGCCGATCAATGCGCGGCGCAGCCAGACGGTGATCATGATGGCCAGCGCCTGCGCGGCCTCGTCCGCGAATGGCCGGCGCTGGTTCTCCTCGCGGGTCATGGCGTCGAGCAGGCCGGTCAGCTCGTTCTGGCTCTGAACCTCGCGGATGCGCAGATGCTCGGGCATATCGGGCATGAGGGCGGGACCGCCCGGAGGGATGAGGCAGACCTGTCCATAACAGGCTGGCGCAACCTCGATGGAAAAGAGTGTGCCCGCCGGGACCGCCAGCGCATTATGTGCGCCGACGCCGCGCCGGATGCCGCCGACCGTGGCGCGCGTTTGCCCGCGCGTAACCCAGATCAAGGCATGATGCGGTTGGCTATGTGGAAGATGCAGCCGCCACGGCGTGCCGCGGGACCATTGTGCAAGCGTCATGAGCTGCGGGACGGCGGTCATCAATCAAGCCTCCCTCGCGGCGTCTGTCAGAATTGTCCAAGTACTGGAGCAAACACCACAGTATTTTTCATGCAATCATCGGCTATTGTAAAGTCTTTACGACAATGCGATGCGCCGCCATCCGCCCATGCGGGCGCGAAACCAAGTGCGCTGCCGCTTGGCGAATTGACGCGTGGCGATCTCCGCCGCCTCGGTCGCGGCAGCCAGTGACGTCTCGCCGCGGACATATGCCGCAAACTCGGGCGCCCCGATGACCTTGGCAGCCTGCCGGTCTGGGGAGTGATGCATGTTCGCGCGCACCTCGTCCAGCGCCCCATCCTCGATCATGGCGTTCAGCCGCCGGGCGATGCGCGCGTTCAGCCAGTCGCGATCCGCATCGAGCAAGAGAGCGTGGGCGTCCTGCAACGGCAGTAGCGGCGGCGGCGTCGCATCTTGCCACGCAGCCAAACCGCGCCCCGTGGCGCGCTGAACCTCCCACGCGCGCTGGACGCGCATCGGGTTTTGCAGATCGATCCGCGCTGTCGTCGCCGGATCGAGTGCGGCGATCATCTGCCCGATCTCTCCGCCCAGCCGCAGCGTGTCCGCCTCTGAGCGGATTTCGGCAGGGGTTTCGGGGATCTCGGCCAGCCCTTCGGTGAGGGCTGTAAAGTATAGGCCGGTGCCGCCAGTGATGATGGGCCGCGAGGCGTCATTCAGCAGCGGTGCGACCTCACGCAACCAATGGCCAACTGAATAGGTGTCGTTCTGCGCGACATGGCCGTAAAGGGCATGGGGCGCGCGGTCCTCCTCCTCGGGCGAAGGGCGCGCGCTGAGAATGCGCCAGCCATCGTAGACCTGCATCGAGTCCGCATTGATCACGGTACCGCCGAGGCGCTCGGCGATAGCGAGGGCCAAAGCACTCTTGCCCGATGCGGTCGGCCCCGCAATCAGCACGGGCCGGTCCGGCGTGATACCGCTCAGGATATCGTCAAGATTGTCGTCATCACCTTGCATGGGCGCCTTCTATCGCGGGCGGGGCGCCCTGGCGAGGGCTCGCCGCCCGTATTTGTGGGGCGGCGCGCTTGCCCCGCGCTTTAAGCGATTGAACATTGCCCTCATTTGCGACATTTTGCGCGCCAGACAACGCCGCACCTTGCCCAGCATTCAAAGACGGAGCCACGCCATGCCCGATAGCGACACCCCCAAGACGACCTTTCGGCGCGTGATGCTGAAAATCTCGGGGGAGGCGCTGATGGGGGACACGGCCTATGGCCTGCACCCCCCAACGGTCGAGCGGATCGCCCGCGAGGTCAAGGTGGTCCACGACATGGGCGTCGAGATCTGCATGGTGATCGGCGGCGGCAACATCTTTCGCGGGTTGCAAGGCTCCGCGCAGGGGATGGAACGTACAACCGCCGACTACATGGGTATGCTGGCGACGGTCATGAACGCGCTGGCCATGCAAAGCGCGCTCGAGACGATCGGCGTCTATTGCCGCGTGATCTCGGCCATCCGCATGGACGAGGTGGCCGAGCCCTATATCCGCCGCCGCGCCGTGCGCCATCTGGAGAAGAAGCGCGTCTGCATTTTCGCCGCGGGCACTGGCAACCCCTATTTCACGACCGATACAGCGGCGACGCTGCGCGCCAATGAGATGGCCTGCGAGGCGATCCTCAAGGGCACCAAGGTGGACGGCGTCTATGACAAGGATCCCGAAAAGCACGACGACGCCGTGCGTTATGACCGCATCACCTATGATGACGTTTTGCAAAAGCACCTGAAGGTCATGGATGCCAGCGCGATTGCGCTCGCGCGGGACAACAACTTGCCGATCATCGTCTTTTCGCTGGACGAGCCGGGGGGCTTCAAGGGCATCCTTGCGGGTGAGGGCACATACACCAAGGTTCACGCCTGAGAAGGCGCGGGGCGCGCGCAGGCATCACCGCATGCCGGGCAGGGCGCCCGAATACTCAAGCCAAGAGGATAGAGCACAATGGCCGAAGACTTTGAAATCGACACCGCCGATCTGGAGCGGCGCATGGAAGGGGCGATCGCCTCGCTGCGTGTGGAGTTCTCATCGCTGCGCACCGGCCGCGCCAGCGCATCCCTGCTCGAGCCCGTAATGGTCGATGCCTATGGGCAGATGACACCGATCAATCAAGTTGGCACCGTCAACGTGCCCGAGCCGCGCATGGTGACGATCAACGTCTGGGACAAGGGCCTGGTCAACAAGGTCGAGAAAGCCATCCGTAACAGTGGCCTCGGTATCAATCCGCAGATGAATGGCACGATCATCATGCTGCCCATCCCCGAACTGAACGAAGAGCGCCGCCGCGATCTGACCAAAGTGGCTTCGACCTACGCCGAAAACGCGCGCGTTGCGATCCGCAACGTGCGCCGCGATGGCATGGATCAGATCAAGAAGGCCAAGAACGACGGCATGTCCGAGGATGACCAGAAATTCTGGGAAACCGAGGTTCAGGACCTGACAAACAAGTTCATCGGCCGCGTGGATGAAACGCTCGAGACGAAGCAGGCGGAGATCATGCAGGTCTGATGTTCAAGGGCAGGGGCAGCAAGGACGCCGGGACTTCTGTCCCGGACGCCGCGGCCCAGGAGGCCCAAGGACCAGGTCCGCGCCATGTGGCCGTGATCATGGACGGCAATGGCCGCTGGGCGCAGGCGCGCGGGCGCCCCCGTCTTTTCGGCCATCATGCCGGCGCCAAGCGCGTGCGTGAGATCGTGAATTCCTGCCCCGATCTTGGCGTCAAATATCTGACGATTTTTGCGTTCTCCACGGAAAATTGGAAACGGACCCAAACCGAGGTTTCGGGCCTGATGAGTCTGTTTCGGCGCTACATCTCCAAAGAAGCGCGCGCGCTGCGGGATGAAAACGTACGCGTGCGTTTCATTGGAGATCGTCTGCGCCTCGATGCCAAGCTGGTTGCGCTGATGGACGAGCTGGAAGAGATGACCTGCGAGAATGATCTGGTGCATCTGACCATCGCGATCAACTACGGCAGCCGCGACGAGGTAAGCCGCGCGATAAAGGAACTGGCAGGCGACGTGGCCGAAGGCCGTTTGGCGCCTTCGGAAGTTGATGAAGAAACCCTGACAAAATACTTGGACACACGGGTTCTGCCGGATCCTGACCTTGTCATCCGCACCTCTGGCGAGGCGCGAATTTCAAACTTTTTGCTGTGGCAATCGGCTTATGCCGAATATGAATTCGTGGACACGCTCTGGCCTGATTTCACCCGCGATATCTTTGGCCGCATCGTGGGCGCTTATGGCGGGCGCGAGCGGCGCTATGGAGGAACGCGGGCATGAGCCGCACGGAACGCTGGGGCGACTTGAACGTCCGTTTGATCTCGGCCGCTGTGATGATCGCGATCGGCCTGGTCGAAGTCTGGCTGGGCGGCGCGCCCTTCATGGTGGCCGTCTGGGTTTTGGGCGGCGCCATGATATGGGAGCTGTCGCGCATGCTGGGGGGGCGTGCCTGGGCGCCGGGCATGGGCGTGATCGCCGCTGTGGCGCTGGGTCTGGCCTGGATCCTGCCGGTCTGGCTTGCGCTGCCAGGCCTCATCGCGGTTGCCTGTTTTGGCGCGTGGCAGATCGCGTCGCGCCGCATCCTCTTTGGCTTTTTCGCGGGTGCGACATTGCTGGCTTGCCATGCGGCGGTCCTTTTGCGGATCGAAGCGGGCATGGGTTGGCTTTTGTGGGTGGTCTGCGTCGTGGTGGCAACGGATGTGGCTGGCTACATGGCCGGTCGCGCCCTTGGCGGCCCGAAATTCTGGCCTGCCATCAGCCCGAAGAAGACGTGGAGCGGAACGGTTGCAGGATGGATGGCCGCCGCGGTGACGGGCCTCATCTTTGGCTACGCGCTTGGCGTTGGCGCGCAGCTCATGGTGCTGTCGATCCCGCTATCGCTCGCCGGCCAGGCGGGCGACGTCTGGGAAAGCTGGATCAAGCGGCGTGTTGGCGTCAAGGACAGCTCGAACCTGATCCCCGGCCACGGCGGCGTTCTGGACCGGTTCGACGCCATGCTGGGGGCCACGTTGCTGACCGGAGTCCTTTGGCTTTTCGGGCTGCTGCCGGGGCTGTCCTTGGGGCTTTCATGAGGCGCGTCACGATCCTTGGGGCCACGGGCTCCATCGGGCAGAACACGCTCGATCTGATCCGGCGCACGCCGGAGGCCTATCAGGTAGTGGCTCTGACAGGCGGGCAGAATATAGCGCAACTGGCGCAGGACGCATGTGAGTTCGGGGCCGAGCTTGCCGTAACCGCCGATCGGGCCCGGCTGAGTGATCTGCGCGCCGCGCTTGACGGCAGCGGCATTGCCGCCGCCGCCGGCCCGGAGGCGCTGATCGAGGCGGCGGCACGTCCCGCCGATTGGGTCATGTCGGCAATCGTCGGCGTCGCCGGATTGGCACCGGGTCTGGCCGCGCTGGGGCAGGGGGCCACGCTTGCACTGGCCAACAAGGAATCGCTGGTGACGGCGGGGCCGCTGATGCTTGCGACCGCGGCCAAGCATGATGCCACGATCCTGCCGGTCGACAGCGAGCATTCGGCGATCTTTCAGGCGCTTGTCGGCGAGGATCGCGGCGCGGTCGAGCGCGTGGTGATCACGGCCTCGGGTGGCGCGTTTCGCGATCGGCCCCTCAGCGATTTGGCCCATGTCACGGTGGCCGAGGCATCGACCCATCCCAATTGGGACATGGGCCAACGCATCACCATAGACTCGGCGTCGATGTTCAACAAAGCACTGGAGGTCATTGAGGCCAAAGAGTTTTTTTGCCTCACGCCCGATCAGATCGAGGTGCTGGTGCATCCGCAATCCACCATTCACGCGCTGGTCGGCTTTGTCGACGGCGCGCTGATGGCGCATGTCGGCCCGCCGGATATGCGCCACGCCATCGGTTATGCGCTGAATTGGCCCGCGCGCCGCGCGCTGCCGGTTGAACGGTTGGACCTTGCCGCGCTTGGCCGGCTTGATTTTCATCACCCCGATCCCGCGCGCTATCCGGCGCTGGCGCTGGCACGGCAGGTCATGGAGGCGGGCGGGCATAGCGGCGCCGTCTTCAACGCCGCCAAAGAGCGTGCGCTGGATCACTTCATCGCGGGCCGTATCGGTTTTGCCGCGATGAGCGATCTGGTCGCGCGGTGCCTCGAAGAGGTCGGAGGCGTGAGCGGTCAGGGATGCGACACGATCACGCTTGAAAGCGTCGGGCGCTGGGACCACCTTACACGCCACCATATCGACCGCATCGTTTCCGCCTGAGGGCGCGCGGGCGGATCCGCACTGACAGAATAGGATATTCTTTGGATTTTTCGGCAGTTCTTCCGCAATTCGGCAGTTTCATCGGCGTGATGGCCGCTTTCGTCGTGGCCTTGTCGGTCATCGTTGCGATCCATGAATACGGCCACTACATCGTCGGGCGCTGGTCCGGGATCAAGGCCGAGGTTTTCTCGCTCGGTTTCGGTCCCGTTCTTTTCTCGCGGGTCGACAAACACGGCACGCGGTGGCAATTGGCGGCGCTGCCCTTCGGCGGATACGTCAAATTTCTGGGTGATGCGGATGCGGCCAGTGGCAAGGACACGGATGCCATGGCCGCCACTCCGCCCGAGCGGCTGCGCCAAACCATGCATGGCGCGCCTCTTTGGGCGCGGACGGCGACGGTGGCAGCGGGCCCGATCTTCAACTTTGCCCTCTCTATCCTGATTTTTGCGGGCGTGATGATGTTCCAGGGCAAGATGGCAGAACCGCTGGAAATTGGCGCACTCAAGCCTTTGCCTGCGCAGGGAATCGAGTTGCAGCCGGGCGATACGGTGCTGGACGTCGCGGGTGCGGATGTGCCCGGTTACGACGATCGTGGTGCATTCGATGCCTTCTCAAACGCGCTGCCGGACCGGGATGTGATGGAGTACCGCGTCGAGCGGGACGGGATCGAGACGACAGCCCTCGGACCCCATCCCTTGCCGCCCATCGTCACCCAGTTGGCGCCGCAATCCGCGGCCTTCCGCGCGGGCATGCAGGCGGGCGATGTCATCACTGCCGTCAATGGGGATGCGATCTCGTCTTTCACGCAGCTCAAGAATATCGTCGAGGCATCGAACGGGGCGCCGCTCGCCCTGGATGTGTGGCGCGAGGGCGAGACGCTTGAGCTGGAGTTGACGCCGCGCCGCACGGACGAGCCGCGGGCGGATGGCGGCTTTGCCACAGTCTGGCGTATCGGTATTGCGGGCGGATGGTCCTTCGAGCCGGGGACCGAGCGGATGGGGGCGGTCGATGCCACGCTGGCGGGCGTGCAGCAGACATACGCGGTCGCCGCCAATTCGCTTTCGGGTCTATATCACATGGTCACGGGCGCGATCAGCAGTTGCAATATGTCGGGGCCCATCGGCATCGCGCAGGCCTCGGGCGCGATGGCAAGCCAAGGGCCCGAGAACTTCATCTGGTTTATTGCCGTGCTGTCGACTGCTGTGGGTCTTCTCAATCTGTTTCCCGTGCCGGTCCTAGATGGCGGTCACCTGGTCTTTTATGCCTACGAAGCCGTTGCGGGCAAACCGCCAAGTGACGGTGCGCTCAGAGTGATGATGACCATCGGTTTGACGCTGATCCTTGGCCTTATGGTGTTCGCGCTCTTTAATGATATCTGGTGTCCGTAATTCCCAAGGACTGAACCCTGGAGGCGCGCCAAATGTGGCGTGCCTCGCGAAATGCCTCAATTTCGCCCTATTGCTGCGCCGAATCGTGCCGCAATGCTCTGCCATACCTCTGCCAATACACCCCGTCGGACGGGGGTTGCTTGCATGCCGGAGGAGCAGACAGATGCAGAACATCAGCGGTTACAAAGGCATCGGCCTTTTCATCGACCTCAATCTCGATCGCTTCTTGATGCCAGCTGCAATCGCGACGGCGCTTTTCGTGTCGGCTTTTTTCGCATCCTTCTGAACCCGGCGATACAGATTGCGTGTCCGCTGTCCCGTGACACCGGCGGTCTGCGATCCTTTTCATGCCATACGCACCGGCAAGCGGCTCGCTTGCGCGATGGGCTGAATGGCATTTTGACAAGCCCTGCCTGACCCGTTACTGACTTTGTCACTGGGGTATTGGACTGGGTGCTTAGATGACATTGCTGACCTTTTCGCGCGCGGTGCGCCGCCTGATGACCTCCATCGCAGGAGGCGCGCGCGGATTGTTGAAGAGAAGCCGGTTGCATCCCTCGAAGGACCGTGCGTCTGCGTCAATAATGGCTTGCACAGCCCTGGTTTGCGTTGGTTTTCTGACGATCCCGTCAGCGGTCGAGGCGCAGAACTATCGGTTCAATAATGTCGCCATCGAAGGCAATCAGCGGATCGAGGCTGGGACCATCCTGACCTACGCGGGAATCGGCCGCGGCGAGACGGTATCGGCGGGCGAGTTGAACGAGGCGTATCAGCGCATTCTGAATAGCGGTCTTTTCGAGGATGTGTCGATCAACCCGCGGGGCAGCACGCTGGAAATCCGCGTCATCGAATTTCCCACGATCAGCAAGATCGCCTTTGAGGGCAATACGCGCATCGACGATGATGACCTCTTCGGCCAGATCGAGAGCGCCCCTCGCCAAGTGTACAACCCCGCGAAGGCCGAGCGTGATGTCGCCGTGATCGTGGACGCCTATGCGCAATCGGGCCGCAGCGCCGCGCGGGTGAGCCCCAAGGTTATCCGCCGCAGCGACAACCGCGTCGATCTGGTCTTCGAAATTTTCGAGGGCAAGAAGATCGAGGTGCAACGCCTCAGCTTTGTCGGCAACCGGGCCTACTCGGATCGTCGTCTGCGCCGTGTCGTGGACAGCAAACAGGCTGGCCTTTTCCGCGCGCTGGTCAATCGCGATACGTTTGTTCAGGACCGTATCGAGTTCGACAAACAGCTTTTGGCGGATTTCTATGCCGCGCGCGGCTATGTCGACTTCCGCGTGACCGGCACCAATGCCGAGCTTGCGCGCGAGCGTGACACCTATTTCGTGACCTTCAACATCGAGGAAGGTCAGCAGTTTTCCTTTGGGCGCATCACCACGGTCAGCGAGCTGCCGAATGCGGAGGCCGCCGAGTATCAAGATGCGCTGCGCATCAAACCAGGCGAGATCTATACCCCCACCAAGGTCGAGAATTCGATCGCCAGGATGGAGCGCCTTGGCGTGCGCAACGGAGTCGATTTCCTCCGCGTCGAGCCGCGCATTACACGCAATGATCGGGATCTGACGCTGGACGTTGAATTCGCACTGGTGCGCGGCCCGCGTGTCTTTGTCGAACGTATCGATATCGAGGGCAACACAACCACGCTCGACCGTGTGATCCGCCGCCAGTTTGATACTGTCGAGGGTGACCCGTTCAACCCGCGCGAAATCCGCGAGGCCGCCGAGCGGATCCGTGCGCTCGATTTCTTCGAGACGGCCGAAGTGGACGCGCGCGAAGGCTCCACCCCCGATCAGGTTGTCGTCGATGTGGATGTTGAGGAAAAAAGCACCGGATCGCTCTCTTTTGGTGCGTCTTATTCCACAAGCAGCGGCGTCGGTTTCTCCATCGGCTTTACCGAGCGCAACTTCCTTGGACGCGGTCAGCGTCTTGCCGCGCAGATTGCGGCCAGCGCCGATCAGGCCAACTATAATCTTAGCTTTGTCGAGCCAGCCTTTCTTGGCCGCGACGTGGCATTCGGCCTCGATTTCTCGTTGATCGATACGGATGCGGATTTCTCGTTCTATGATACGACCATCGGTGCGTTCCGCCCCAGCCTGACCTTCCCAGTCAGCGAAAATGGCCGTCTTTCGCTGCTGTATAGTGCTGCCTACAAGGACATGAGCAACTACACCGGCACATCGGGCATCCTTGCAACCGAGGTGGCGCGCGGTGACGAATGGGCCAGCGGTTTGGGCTATGAATATACTTATGATACCCGTCGCACCGGCCTGAACCCGAATGCGGGCGTCCTATTGGCCTTTGGTCAGGAATTCTACGGGCTGGGCGGCGATCAGGAATATATCAAAACTTCAGCCCGCGCCATTGCCCAAACCCGCGTTCTGAACGAAGAGCTGACCTTGCGCGCGACATTGGAAGGCGGCGCGCTTAATTTCCTCGGCAGTGACGACAGCCGTGCGGTTGACCGGTATTCCGGCCAGATCATTCGTGGCTTCGAGCCGAACGGGATCGGCCCGACCGAGTCGCTTGAGCAGTTGGGCGGTAACTATTTTGCCGCGCTCAAGTTCGACGCCGAGTTCCCGCTGGGCCTGCCCGAAGAATACGGCATCACCGGCGGCGCCTTTTACGATATTGGCGCACTCTGGGACGTGGATACGACCGGCGCAACGGGCCCTCTGGCCTCGACAAGCTTCAACACACGTCAGGCCATTGGCCTGTCGGTGATCTGGCAATCCCCGTTTGGCCCGTTGCGCTTCAACTTCTCGCATGCGTTGCAAAAAGAGCCGGGCGACAAGACCCAGGCCTTCGACTTGTCCATCGCTTCGACATTCTGATGCGGCCGCGCGGCCTGACGATTGTGCGGAAAAAGGGGCGTTGGTCCGCTACAAGAACTGCCCGGATCAGCGCCGCGTTGTCCGTCTGTGCCGCATTGATGCAAGCTGTGCCGAACGCGGCGCAGGGCCAGGATGTGGGCGCGGTCCAAAGCGAGATCCTCGTGCTTGATCCTGACCGGCTTTTTGCGGACTCGCTGGTGGGTCAGCGCCTGACCAGTCAGTATCAGGCAGAGCGCGACGCACTGATCGCCAACAATCGCGAGATCGAAGCCGAACTGCGCGCCGAAGAGCAGGCGCTGACAGATGCGCGCAAGACCATGACCGCCGCCGAGTTTCGCGCCGAGGCAGACGCGTTCGACGCCAAGGTGCGCTCTATCCGGGCTGAAAATGATCGCAAGGCCCGCGATCTGGAGCGCGGGCGCGAGATTGCGCCCTTGTCACTGATGCGCGTGGCCGAGCCGATCCTGGTGCAGGTCATGCGCGACACGGGCGGCAAGATCATCCTCGACAATCGTCAGGTGCTCTTGCGCGCGGATGTGATCGACATCACGGATCTTGCCATCGCGCGTATCGATGCGCAGATCGGCGATGGGTCGGGCGTCATGCCCGATAGCACAGCGCCTGAAACGCCTGAACCAGAGGCCGAGCCATCCACCGGGGAGGGCGCCGCGCCGCCCGCCGCCGATGCCGAGTGAGGCGCTGGCGCGCTGCTTGCTCCGTCCGGAGCGACTTGCTAAAGCATGCCTTCGAAACGCCCGGGACGCCGCGTATCTGCGGCGCGTGAAAGGACATCAATGACCCAGCCGCTTGCCTCTGCCGACATCCACATGATCCAGCGGCTGATCCCGCATCGCTATCCGTTTCTGCTGATCGACAAGGTGCGCGACATCGACGGGTATCAATCGGCGGTCGGCATCAAGAACGTCACCATGAACGAGCCGCATTTTCAGGGTCATTTTCCGTCCAAGCCGATCATGCCGGGCGTGACCATCGTAGAGGCGATGGCGCAGACGGCAGCGGTGATGGTGGGCACTGCGCTCGAGATGCAGGACAAGAACATGCTGGTCTATTTCATGGCCATCGACAAATGCAAGTTCCGCCGCATGGTCGTGCCCGGCGATGTTCTGGAGATGCACCTCACCACGCAGCGCGGGAAGCCGGGTGGCAAAGTCTGGAAATTCGCGGGCGTGGCCAGCGTGGACGGCGAAATGGCCTGTGAGGCAGAATTCACCGCCATGATGGATTTGGGCGCCGCATGAGCCAGAGCGACATCCATCCCAGTGCGGTGATCGAGCCGGGCGCGAAGATCGGCGCTGGCTGCTCCATTGGTCCGTTTTGCCATATCGGTCCCGAGGTGGTGCTGGGCGATGGCTGCGTTTTGCACAGCCATGTGGTGATCAAGGGCGATACGGTGATCGGTCCTGGCGGTACGATCTTTTCCTTCGCCTGCGTCGGCGAGATCCCTCAGGATCTGAAATTTCAGGGGGAAAAGACGCGCCTCGAGATTGGCGCGCGCGCGCGTATTCGCGAGCATGTGACGATCAACACCGGCACTTCGGGCGGCGGCGCGCTGACGAAGGTGGGCGACGACTGCCTGCTCATGGCTGGCTGCCATGTGGCGCATGACGTCATGATCGGCGACCGCGTGATCATCGTGAACAACGCGGCACTGGCGGGCCATGCGATCATCGAGGATGACGTGATCATCGGCGGTCTGTCGGGCGTGCATCAATTCGTGCGCATCGGCCGCGGCGCGATCATTGGCGCCGTAACGATGGTGACGAATGACGTCATTCCCTACGGCCTGGTTCAGGCGCCGCGCGGTGTGCTTGACGGGCTGAACCTCGTCGGGCTCAAGCGGCGCGGTGTGGGCCGTTCGGACATCACCGCCCTGCGCGCCGCGTTCCAGATGCTGGCCCAAGGCGAGGGCACCTTTCAGGAGCGCGCCCGCCGGATGGGTGCGGAGAGCGACAGCGAATACGTCGCGCGCATCGTTGAATTCGTGACTGCTGCCAGCGACCGGTCCTTCCTCACGCCGGGCCAGGGCTAAGCCGCGTGGCCGGGCGGCTTGCCATTCTCGCCTGTGGTGGTGCGCTGCCCGTACTGCTTGCGCGCGCGCATCCCGAGGCGTTGCACTTTACCCTGCGCGGCGTACCAAGCGAATTGGCGCATTCGGCGCAGGAATTTCCGCTGGAGCAGATTGGCGCGCTGTTTGATGCAATGAAGGCCGCGGGCGTGGATCGCATGGTCTTTGCAGGATCGCTGGTGCGGCCCGCGCTGAACCCGGCAGAATTCGACACCGAGATGATACGTCTTGCGCCGGGCTTGATGGCGGCAATCCCGCAAGGCGACGATGCGCTTTTGCGATTTGTCATCGGAATGTTCGAAGAGCAAGGCTTTGACGTGCTGGGCGCGCATGAGCTGCTGCCCGGGCTGACCGTGGAGCCGGGGTTGGCTGTCGGACCTGCGCCCAGTAAAGCAGAGCTGGCGGACGCAGCGCGCGCTGCGCATATTCTATCTGAGATTTCGCCGCTCGACATTGGGCAGGGCTGCGCAGTGGCGGGTGGTCAGTGCCTCGGAATTGAAACGGTACAGGGCACAGACGCAATCTTGGCCTATGTCGCGCAGACGCCAATCGCGCTCCGGCGTGGCCAGCGGGGTGTCTACGTCAAGGGGCCCAAACGCGGTCAGGATTTGCGCATCGATATGCCGACGGTCGGCCCCTCGACTGTGGATGCCGTGGCGGATGCGGGCCTTGCCGGTTTGGTGCTGGCGGCGGGCGCAGTGGTGATCCTTGAGCGGGAGACAGCCCTGAGACGTGCGCAGGAACGTGGCATTTTCGTTATATCGCAGGCGCTTGCATGAAGGTTTTCATCCTCGCTGGCGAGGCGTCAGGCGACAGGCTTGGGGCGGCGTTGATGGCGGGGTTGCGCCACCTTACAAATGTGGAATTCATCGGCGTCGGTGGGCCTCTCATGGAGACGGAAGGTTTGCAAAGCCTTTTTCCCATGGATGAGCTGAGCGTCATGGGCATCATCGAGGTTCTCCCGAAATATCGCCACCTCAAGCGCCGCATCCGCGAGACGGCCGAAGCCGCTCTTGGGTCGGATGCGGATGTGATGATCACCATCGACAGCCCGGACTTTTCGCTGCGCGTGGCCGCCTTGGTCAAGGCATCTAGCGATATGCGCACGGTCCATTACGTCGCGCCCTCGGTCTGGGCCTGGCGCGCGGGCCGCGCCGCCAAGATGGCGAAGGTGATCGACCATGTGCTCGCTCTCTTGCCCTTCGAGCCGCCTTACATGGAGGCGGCGGGCATGGCGTGCGACTTCGTCGGCCACCCGGTGGTCAGCGAACCGCAAGCGACGAAGGCGGAAATCGAGGATTTCCGGGCGCGCCATGATCTGGGCGATGCGCCCGTGATGCTGGTACTGCCTGGCTCGCGCCGGGGCGAGGTGGGGCGTTTAGGCCCGATATTCGGCAAGGCGCTTGGCCCTGTTCTGGAACGGCATCCAAACCTCCGCCTCGTTGTGCCGACGACGGCGCATGTGGCGCCGGTTCTGCGCGATGTGGTTGTGGACTGGCCGGCCTCGCCATTGATCCTCGATCCGTCGCAGATGGAGAGTGACGCCTATAAGGCTGAAAAGGCGTGTGCTTTTGGAACAGCTACTGGTGCGCTGGCGGCGTCGGGAACCGTGTCCCTCGAATTGGCGGCCAGCGCGACGCCCATGGTGATCGCTTATGATGTGAGTTGGGTGAGCCGTCAGATCATCGCGATGATGCTCAAGATCGATACGTTGACGCTGGTCAATCTGGTTAGCGAGACGCGCGCCATTCCCGAATGCAACGGCAAGCATTGCAACCCTCCCGAGATCGCGGCGGCGCTGATCAAGATGCTGGAAGCGCCGGGCGCACAGCTGGATGCTATGGCGCTGACGATGGAGCGTCTGGGCCGCGGCGGCGAGGCACCGGGCCTGCGCGCGGCGCGCGCCGTTCTGGATGGGATCGGCCGCGGCTAGCGGAGTTCAGTAGCCGCGCCAGATCCAGCCGCCGCCCAAGATGCGCGTGCCACCTGTCTCGTAGAAAACACAAGCCTGTCCGGGGGATACGCCCTCTTCGGGAGTCAGCAACTCGACTTCGGCGGTGGTGGGCGAGAGGGGCCGGATCACCGCCTCGCGCGGGGCGCGGGTGGAGCGCACCTTGACCGAGACGTGCCGGTCGGACACTGCGTCGAACGCATCGTCGCCCAGCCAGTTGATCTCGCGCAGGGGCACGATCGCGGTGCTGAGCATCTCCTTCGGCCCGACGATCACGCGCCGCGCGTCCACGTCCAGCTTGACCACGTAGAGCGGTGTTTCCAGCCCGCCGATCCCCAGCCCGCGGCGTTGACCGACGGTGTAGTGCAGCACGCCCTCATGCTGGCCCAGCACATTGCCCTCGTGATCGACAATCTCGCCCGGCTCGGCGGCGCCGGGGCGCAGCTTTTCGATCACGGAGGCGTAATTTCCGTTGGGGACGAAACAGATATCTTGGCTGTCGGGCTTGTCGGCGACACTCAGCCCGTACTTGGCGGCCAGCGCGCGGGTCGCGTCCTTGGAGGGCAGGTGGCCCAGCGGAAAACGCAGATACTCCAGCTGCTCGGGTGTCGTCGAGAAAAGGAAATACGATTGGTCGCGGTTGGCATCTTCTGCCGAGTGCAGCTCGGGGCCGTGGGCGCCCATCTTGCGCTGAATGTAGTGGCCGGTCGCCATGCAGTCGGCGTCCAGGTCGCGCGCGGTCTCGAGCAGATCCTTGAATTTTACCCGTTCGTTACAGCGAATGCAGGGCACGGGCGTGGCGCCGGCCAGGTAACTGTCGGCGAATTCATCAATTACGGCCTCTTTGAAGACGTTTTCATAATCAAGCACATAGTGAGGGAAGTTCATGCGTTCCGCCACGCGCCGCGCATCGTGGATGTCCAGCCCGGCGCAGCAGGCGCCCTTCTTGGCCAGTGCCGCGCCATGATCATAAAGCTGAAGGGTCACGCCGACGACGTTATAGCCTTCCTCGGCCAGCTGTGCCGCCACGACCGAGCTGTCGACGCCGCCGGACATCGCCACGACGACGCGCGTCTCGGATTCGGGCTTGGCAAAGCCGAGGGAATTGAGGCGGGGGGCGGTATCGAGAGGCATGATGCGGCATCCGTTATGTCAACTTGACGCCTCACATAAGCGTTCGGTGGACAAAACGCAAAACGGTTCGGCCGAAAACTGCAGCCGCGGTTTAGGCAAATCCTAGATACTTAGCCCGCCGCGTTTCAGGGCACATTAACGCTGCTGCGGCCAATCTGTCCTTGGTTTCACGAGGATGGAAAGATGTACCTGAAAAAAGTCGGCGGACCGCGCGCCGTTACACTGCCGGATGGCAGCAGCATGACCCAGGCTGACCTGCCTCCTGCAAATACCGTGCGCTGGGTCGCGTCCCGCAAGCTCGCCGTGGTTCGCGGCGTTCTTTACGGTCTGCTCAGCCAGGGGGAGGCGTGCAAGAAATATCAGCTGAGCGAGGAGGAATTCAGCGAGTGGGTGCGAGCGGTTTCCCTGCACGGCGAAGAGGCTTTGAAGGCCACGATGGTGAAAACGTATCGACAACCATAGATTGCATTCGCTAAATGTTCACCTACGGTAACTTGTAGTTAACCAATTTTAGTCAGGTTGGACAAAAGTGATCCTGCTGCGGAGAAAAGCGAATGCGTATCTTACTGGTCGAAGATGATCCAACAACTTCGAAGAGCATCGAGTTGATGCTGACCCATGCCAATCTCAACGTCTATACGACGGAGCTGGGCGAGGAGGGGATCGATCTTGCGAAGCTCTATGATTACGACCTCATCTTGCTGGATCTCGGCCTGCCGGACATGACGGGTCATGACGTCTTGCGCCAGTTGCGCCTTGCCCGGATTGAAACGCCTATCCTGATCCTGTCGGGCGCGGACGATACCGATAGCAAGATCAAGGGCTTTGGCTTCGGCGCGGATGATTATCTGACCAAGCCCTTTCACCGCGAAGAGTTGGTGGCGCGTATCCACGCGATTATTCGGCGGAGCAAGGGCCATTCCCAATCGGTGATCCGAACCGGGCTGATCAACGTCAACCTGGACGCCAAAACCGTTGAAGTTGCCGCCAAGGCCGTTCACCTCACCGGCAAGGAATATCAGATGCTCGAGCTGCTGAGCCTGCGCAAGGGCACGACCCTGACCAAGGAAATGTTCCTCAACCATCTTTACGGCGGCATGGACGAGCCCGAGCTCAAGATCATCGACGTCTTTATTTGCAAGCTGCGCAAAAAGCTGAGCGAGGCGACAGGCGGCGAGAGCTATATCGAGACTGTCTGGGGACGTGGCTATGTCCTTCGTGACCCCGAGCCGTCCGAGTTGGACGACAAACGGCTTGCCATCGGCGCCTGATCTCGGGCGGTGACGGCGACGTTGGGGCAAATCGCAGAGCCGCCCTGAGCCCGGTCGTTTTCGGCATCGTTTTATCGGGTGGGGGCGCTCGCTTGCGGGCCTGCGCGCTAGCGTCTGGACCTCGCCCGCGCTGCACCCTATCACGTCATGCATGAGATTGGCGGACCTTTGGGACCGCACGGCATGGGGGCTGGGATGCAAGACAGGCGCGCTGTGAACGATCTGACGGAGGAGGAGGCGCGCGCCGAGCTTGAGGCGCTGGCCGCTCTGCTTTCGCAGGCGAATCTCGAGTATCACGGCGAAGATGACCCGCATCTGACGGATGCAGAATATGACCGGCTGAAAGCGCGCAACAGCGCCATCGAAGCACGATTTCCGGCGATCAAGAGAGCTGACAGTCCAAGCGAGGTGGTAGGCGCCGCGCCCTCGGGCCGTTTCGGCAAGGTGGCACATGCGCAGCGCATGATGTCGCTGGGCAACGGCTTCGGGTCCGATGACATCACCGAATTTGACGACCGCGTTCGCAACTATCTGGGCCTCGCCAAAGAGGCGCCCTTGGCTTACACGGCCGAGCCCAAGATCGATGGGCTGAGCCTCTCACTGCGATATGAGGACGGGCGGCTCGTTCAGGCCGCGACGCGCGGCGATGGTGCGGTGGGAGAGAACGTGACCGCCAATGCGCGCACGATCGCAAGCATTCCGACTAGTCTCGACGGCGCACCCGACATCCTGGAGGTGCGCGGTGAGGTCTACATGACCCACGCCGATTTCGCGGCCCTCAACCAGCGCCAAGACGAGGCCGGCGCCAAAAGATTTGCCAATCCGCGTAACGCCGCCGCTGGATCAATCCGGCAGCTCGATTCCGAAATCACGCGCGCCCGGCCTCTGGCGTTTTTCGCTTATGCTTGGGGCGAGGTGAGCGCGCCTTTGGCCGAGACCCAAATGGGCGCGGTCACGCGGCTAGCGGCGCTTGGGTTTGAGACCAATCCGCTGACAAAGCTCTGCCACTCTGTCGATGACCTCCTCGATCATTACGCCCGGATCGAGCAGCAGCGGGCGAGCCTCGGCTACGATATCGACGGCGTTGTCTACAAGGTCGACGATCTCGATCTGCAGCGGCGCCTCGGCTATCGCAGTACCACACCCCGCTGGGCCATCGCGCATAAATTCCCGGCCGAGCTGGCCTGGACGCGGCTGGAGGATATCGAGATCAATGTGGGACGCACTGGCGCGCTGAGTCCTGTTGCAAGGCTTTCGCCCGTGACTGTCGGGGGCGTCGTGGTCAGCAACGCGACCTTGCACAACGAAGATTACATCGCCGGTCGCGCCAGCGATGGAGGTGAAATTCGCGGGGGTAAGGATATTCGCATAGGCGACTGGGTGCAGGTCTACCGCGCGGGCGATGTCATCCCCAAAGTGTCCGATGTCGATCTGGCACAGCGTCCCGAGGGCGCCAAGCCTTACGAGTTCCCCAAAACCTGTCCCGAATGTGGCTCGGACGCGATCCGCGACGAGGGCGACGCTGTGCGCCGCTGCACGGGTGGGCTCGTCTGTCCCGCGCAGGCCGTCGAGAAGTTGAAGCATTTCGTCAGCCGCGCCGCGTTCGACATCGAGGGTCTCGGCGCCAGGCAGGTCGAACTTTTCTACGCTGACGATCAGCTGCCGATCCACACGCCGGCGGATATCTTTACCCTCGAGGCGCGCGACAAGAAAAACCTGACCAAACTGGCCAACCGCGATGGCTGGGGCGAGACGAGCGCCCGCAACCTTTTCGATGCCATCGACGCGCGCCGGCGGGTGCCTCTTGCGCGGCTTCTCTTCGGCCTTGGCATTCGCCATGTGGGCGAGGTGGCCGCGTCTGATCTCGCGCGTCATTACGGCAGTTGGGAGGCTTTGACGCGGGCTGTCGATGCCGCCGCCCCCGCCGCAGCTTGCCACTTGCGCGCTGACGCAGCCGAGGCCGAAGAGCGGCGCGCCGCCGCCGAAGAGGGCCGGCGTGCGCGCATCAAACCCGCGCGCGAGGCAGAATGGCAGGATTGTGGGCCGGAGGCGCGCGCGGCGTGGGATGATCTCATCGGGATCGATGGGATTGGCGCCACGGTGGCCGCCGCGCTGGTCACTGGCTTTGGTCAGACAGCCGAGCGCGCAAGTATCGACCGGCTGACCGAGCAGTTGACGATCGAGGACGCGGCGGCGCCTGATACGGCGGACAGCCCGGTCGCGGGCAAGACTGTCGTGTTCACCGGTACGCTGGAAAAGATGACCCGCGCCGAGGCCAAGGCCCGCGCCGAGGCTCTTGGGGCCAAGGTGTCGGGCAGCGTTTCTGCCAAAACCGATATCCTGGTGGCCGGGCCCGGTGCGGGTTCCAAGGCCGACAAGGCCGCATCGCTGGGCGTCGAAACGCTGGACGAGGACGCCTGGCTCGCGCTGATCGGCGGCGCATGAGCGGGGGCGGCCCCAACGCGCCCAAGGATGCGGGCGCCGCGCCCAAGGGCCGCCCGCCCGCGCTCTTCCCGCTATTTGCGGGGATTGAGACCTTGCCGGGCGTGGGACCAAAATCGGCCAAGCTGCTATCGGCGCTTCACATCGAGAAGCCTGCGGACCTTTTGATGACGCTGCCGCATTCCGGGATCGACCGGCGCAAGCGTGAGACCCTGCTGGGCGCCGACTTGCCGGGCCATGTCACCGTCGAGGCGGTCATCGGTCAGCATCGCCCCCCGGCGCGGCGCGGCGGGGCCTACCGGATCACCGCCGAAGATGCGCAGACGACGTTTCAGATCGTTTTTTTTCGGGGACATGACGAATATCTGACGCGGATCCTGCCGCCCGGCGCAACACGGGTTCTTTCGGGCAAGGTGGAGTTCTTTGACGGGATGGCGCAGATGGTCCATCCGGAATACATGCTGCCGCCCGAGGAGGCAGGCGAGATCCCCGATTTCGAGCCGATTTACCCGCTGACAGCTGGCCTTACCCAGGGCGCGATGCGCAAGGCTGCGCAGGCCGCGCTGGCGCGTGCGCCTGAGCTATCGGAATGGATCGATCCGGCGCAGAAGGCGCAAGCGGGCTGGCCCGATTGGCACGCCGCGTTGATTGCGGCGCACGCTCCTGCCGCAATCTCGGACTTGGGCGCAACCCACCCCGCGCGCGAGCGCCTCGCCTATGACGAGCTGATGGCGCACCAGTTGACACTGGCGCTGGCCCGCAGCCGCATGAAACGCGGGAAGGGTCGGCGCACCGTGGGCGATGGCGCCTTGCGGGCGCGCGTTCTCAAGGCGTTGCCCTACACACCTACCGGCGCGCAGAGCCGCGCCATCGGCGAAATCGCCGAGGATATGGGCCGCGAGATCCGCATGAACCGCCTCCTGCAAGGCGATGTGGGCGCGGGCAAGACGCTGGTGGCGCTCAACGCGCTGCTGGTCGCGGTCGAGGCGGGCGGGCAGGGTGTGATGATGGCACCGACCGAAATTCTGGCGCGCCAGCATCTTGAGGGGCTGCGGCCTTTGGCCGAATCCGCGGGCGTTGTGTTAGAAATCCTGACGGGCCGCGACAAGGGTGCCGAGCGGCGCGCCAAGCTGGCCGCGCTGGCAGCGGGCGATATTCAGATCCTGGTCGGCACCCATGCGGTCTTTCAGAAGGATGTGGGCTTCCGCGACCTTCGCCTTGCCATCATCGACGAACAGCATCGCTTTGGCGTGCGTCAGCGGCTGGAGTTGGGGCGAAAGGGCGCTGCTGTCGATGTTCTGGTCATGACGGCAACGCCGATCCCGCGCAGCCTCAGCCTCGCGCAATATGGCGACATGGATATCAGCGTATTGGACGAAAAGCCGCCGGGGCGCAAACCCATCGCCACCGCGCTGGTGAACATGGCGCGCATAGACGAGGTGGTTGAAAAGCTGCGCCGCGCCATCGCCGACGGGCGGCAGGCCTATTGGGTCTGCCCGTTGGTCGATGAGAGCGAGCTGAGCGATCTGAGCAGCGCCGAGGAGCGGTTTCGCGCCCTGCGCGCGGCGCTTGGTGAGGGGCGCGTGGGTCTGGTTCATGGCCAGATGCCGCCCGAGGACAAGGACGCTGCAATGGCGGCGTTCCAACGGGGCGAGACATCCGTTCTGGTCGCAACGACCGTGATCGAGGTTGGTGTCGATGTGCCGAATGCCTCGATCATGGTGATCGAGCGTGCCGAGAGTTTCGGCCTTGCGCAGCTGCACCAGCTTCGGGGCCGTGTCGGGCGTGGCAGTGCGGCTTCGACCTGCCTTCTGATGTATCAGGCGCCGCTGAGCGAGAGTGGTGAGCGGCGGCTCGGCACGATGCGCGACACCGAGGACGGATTTCGCATCGCCGAGGTCGATCTGGAGATGCGGGGCGCGGGCGACATGATCGGGACCGCCCAATCGGGACTGCCACGGTTTCGCATCGCCGATCTGGAGGGGCAGGCGGCGTTGATGGCCGTTGCGCAAAGTGACGCGCGCAAGCTGCTGTCGGATGATCCAGATCTGAGCAGCGCGCGCGGGCAGGCGGCACGGGTGCTGCTTTGGCTGATGGAGCGCGATCAGGCGATTCGTTTGATTTCAGTAGGTTAGTGAGATCATCGCGCTTTGTTCTCAAATGTTCTTAAAAAGTTCTTTACAATGGTTAATGAAAATGAGAACAAAGTAGCAACTGATCCACCGAAAGGATGCCACGATGCTACACCAGATCAAAACTGCCGCGGCCCGGTCGCAAGAGACGCTGCTGGCGGATGCGCTTGGCGCTGCCGCTCTGGTCATCCTGCTGATGGGGTGCCTCTATATGCCTGGCCTCCTCCAGGGTTTCTGACACCGCCTGTTTCTGCCTGCGATATCCCTTGCTTGGGCGCCTCGCATCACCTGTCCCCAAACCACGTGATGCATCACAGACCGACACTGCCTGTCCCTGGTCGATTCGGATCCTGCCTTTCCGGAACTGCGCTCAAGGTCCCTCATGGGAACACGCATTCCTCCGCCGCCATCCACACCGGATGCGCGGCGGTTTTTTGTGCCGTTCAGGGGGTATTCAGTCGCAAGCCGTGTCCAGAGCTTCGACCGCGGCGTCGAGCGACAGCATGATCGATGCGTGGCGGTTTTTGTACTCCTGCGCAGGGCGCAGCACCTCCAGCCCGTCAAAGGGAGCGGGCGGGGTCGGGCCATCCTCGGTCAGCATTTTTGACAGGGCGTCGCGCGCGTCGCGCACCTTGGCGGCCTCGCAGCCCACTATAGCGCCGCCGACGACACTGGCGGCGGCCTGACCGAGGGCGCAGGCCTTGACGTCCTGTCCGTAGGCAGTGACGACGCCGTTTTCGCAAGTCAGATCGACCGTGATCGCCGAGCCGCAAAGCGGCGCCCGCCGCTTGACCGTTGCGCCGGGCGCATCGAGGCGGGTGTGGTTCGGAATGTCCGCCGCCAACGCGAGGATGCGCTGGGAGTAAAGCTTGATCATATCGGTCTTGGCGGTCATGTCTGGTTCCTCGTCGTGATGCGCCTTAGATAAGGCGGACCCGCCCGGAAGCAAAAGGAAATCCAGCATGTATTTCGATACCGCCAGCCTGACCTATGACGCCCGCGGTCTGATCCCGGCCATTGCGCAGGATGCTCATTCGGGCGAGGTGCTTATGATGGCTTGGATGAACGCCGACGCAGTCGCCCTGACGCTGCAGACGGGCCGCGTAACCTATTGGTCGCGTTCGCGGCAGGCGTTTTGGATCAAGGGTGAGACATCGGGCCATACTCAGCGCCTGATCGAGCTGCGGGTCGATTGCGACCGCGATTGCCTGCTGCTCAAGATCGAGCAGGTCGGGCCGGCCTGTCATACGAACCGGCGCAGTTGCTTCTACACAGTCGTCGAAGAGGGCGGCGAAAAGGTGGTGATGGCGCCCGAAGCTGACTGAGGGGCTGTGAGTATTTTTGCTAAGATGAAGCCGGACGGGATCCGAGGGTGTGAGCCGCAGGACCTTGGACAAGCCCGATCATTGCGCGGATGTCCTGAGGGTTAGCGCCCTCGGCGCGATACTTGGCGATGGCGCGCGCGTCGTCCCGCTTGGCCAAGCGTTTGCCGTGATCGTCCCGGATGAGGCGGTGGTGATGGTAGAGCGGTGTCGGCACGCCTAGAAGGCGCTGCAGGATGACGTGGATCACTGTGGCCTCGAACAGGTCTTGACCGCGGGTGACGGTGGTGATGCCCTGAGCCGCGTCGTCGAGGACGACGGAGAGGTGATAGGACGTGCCCATGGCGGGGCGGGCAATGACAATATCGCCGACCGTTTCGAAAACCGTTTCCCAGCATGTATCGATCCGGCCGGTCTCTCCATCGGGGCCTGTGCCGGTTTCCGTGAATGCGGGCGCTGCGCCGAGCCGCAGTCGTGCGGCGCGCATGTCGAGGCGCAGGGCCGCGCCATCGGAGACGCCGCGCGGTGCGGCATCCAACGAGGGCCTGCACGTGCCGGGATAAACGATCCCGTCCGGTCCGATCAGCGGCGCGCCTTCTTGCGGGGCGCTGGCGGCGGCGGCGATGTCGCGGCGCGAGCAGGTACAGGGATAGGCAAGACCCTTCGCGACGAGGTTATGCAACGCTGCGGAATAGGTGTCGATGCGCTCAGACTGGCGCATGACAGGCATGGGCCATGTCAGGCCGAGCCACGCCAGATCGTCGTAGATCTGCGCTTCCCACTCGGGCCGTGCGCGGGATTGGTCGATATCCTCGATCCGCAGCAGGAATTGTCCGCGATGCGCCTTGGCCATGTCATGGGCCAGGAGCGCCGAATAGGCATGGCCTAGATGCAGCGGGCCGGTGGGGGATGGGGCGAAGCGTGTGACATATGTCATATATCAGCGCTTTTTGATCCATAGTTCATGTAAACTATTAGGCTTGGGCGGGTGTCGCCACCAGCCAGTCCTGCCACGCTGCTTTGGCGCGGTCCGTATAGGCCTTGTAGCGGTCGGTGCGTCCGCGCCGGCCGCCCTTGAGGCCTTCGACGGGCCGGAAAAGACCGAAATTGACGTTCATCGGCTGAAAGGTCTTGGCCTCGGCGCCGCCTGTGATGTGGTGAATGAGCGCGCCCATGGCGCTGTCCTGCGGCGGGCTTGCCATCGGCTGGCCGAGGATCTCCGAGGCGGCAAGGCGTCCGGCCAAGAGTCCCATCGCCGCGGATTCCACGTACCCTTCGACGCCGGTGATCTGCCCGGCAAAGCGGATATGCGGATGCTTGCGCCAGCGCATCTGATCGTCGAGCAGCGTGGGCGAGTTGAGGAAGGTGTTGCGGTGGATGCCGCCCAGCCGCGCAAAGCGCGCGTTCTCGAGGCCGGGGATCATGCGCAGCACTTCGGCCTGAGCGCCATATTTCATCTTGGTCTGAAAGCCGACGATATTATAGAGCGTTCCCAGTGCATTATCACGGCGCAGCTGAACAACGGCCCAAGGTTTCACATCCGGCTGATGCGGGTTGGTGAGGCCTACGGGCTTCATCGGGCCGTGGCGCAGTGTCTCGCGGCCGCGCTCGGCCATGACCTCGATCGGCAGGCAGCCGTCGAAATATCCCGCCGTCTCGCCCTCGTGAAACTCGGTCTTGTCGGCGGCGAGCAGGGCGTCGATGAAGGCGTCGTAAGTATCCCGGTCCATCGGGCAGTTGAGATAGGCGGTGCGCTCGTCCTCGGTCTCGCCCTTGTCGTAGCGCGACTGCATCCAGGCCCGGCTCATGTCGATGCTGTCATGGTGGATGATGGGCGCGATGGCGTCAAAAAATGCGAGTGCGTCGGCGCCGGTTTCCGCAGCGATCGCCTCGCCCAGACCAGCGGACGTCAGCGGACCCGTGGCGATGATCCAATGGCCGTCTTTGGGGATCTCGGTGATTTCGGCATCCTGAACAGTGATGTTCGGATGCGCGCGCAACGCCTCCGTCACCGAGGCGGCAAAGGGATCCCGGTCCACGGCCAGCGCGCCTCCGGCGGGCAGTCGATGCTTGTCGGCGGTCTGCATGATGAGGCCATTGGCCGCGCGCATTTCCCAATGCAAGAGGCCCACGGCGTTTTGCTCATCATCGTCCGAGCGGAAGGAGTTGGAGCAAACCATCTCGGCCAGGTCGCCGGTGCGATGGGCGAAAGTGGCCACTTTGGGGCGCATCTCGTGGATCACGACCTGCACGCCCATATTGGCGGCTTGCCATGCGGCCTCGGATCCGGCCATGCCGCCGCCGATAATGTTCAGAACCTGTGTCATGTGGCGGCAGATAATCTATCGGGCCGCCCATGGAAAGGGGTCACTCGGGCGCAGGCGCCTGAGGGATTCCGTCGGATCTCGGCCCCCGTCAGTGGCCCCTTGGCCGTGTCCAGCGTCAGGTCCGAGAGGACGTACCCAAGGAGGACGGGTATCATATGGGGTCATGAAGGTCAGATCGGGTCGCCGCGCCAAGCATATCGGTGGCCAGAGAGAGGCTGGCCTGGAGGGACATGACAGCGGCTGCGGCGACCCGATATCTAGTTCTACGGTAACGTCAATTACGGCGCCCGGGAAGGACTACTTGAAGCATTGCGGCAAAAAAACGGCAATTGTGGGAATACTGTGGCGAGGTTTCGGAAACATTGGCCGTTGATTCATGGGACTGGATGAAATCCGTCAACAGATCCGCCGCTCGCGCCACCTCCACGGGTCGAATCGGGCTTTATTGTGACCAATTCGGGCTGCGCTTGGACAGGAACGCTTCAATCCCCTCGGCAGTCTCCGCCATCATCATGTTCTGGGTCATCACGTCCCCGGTATGAAGATAGGCTTGCTCGACGCCCATCTCGAGTTGCTCGTAGAAGGCGCGCTTGCCGATGCGCACCGCACCGCCCAGCTTGTCGGCGACCGTTTGGGCCAACTCCATCGTGGCGGATTGCAGGGCGTCCGGGGCCACGGCGCGGTTTATCAGTCCGATTTCGCACGCGCGATCGGCGTTCACAAAGGCGCCGGTGGTCAGCATTTCGAAGGCCTGCTTGCGCGGCACCGCGCGGCTGAGTGCCACCATCGGCGTCGAGCAGAACAGACCGATATTGACGTCATTGACGCCAAAGCGGGTGCCCTCGGCGGCAACCGCCATGTCACACGACGCAACCAGCTGGCACCCCGCGGCGGCGGCAACGCCATGCACCTCGGCAATGACGGGTTGGGGCAGGGCACGGATCGCCATCATCACAGCGGCGCAGCGTCCGAAAAGATCGGCAAAATAGGCTTGGCCATCATCCGCGGCGGCGCGGCCCAAGGTCATCTCGTTGAGGTCGTGACCGGCGCAAAATGCCTTGCCAGCACCCGCGATGATCACGGCCCGGATGTGGTCTTGCCCGGCGAGCGTCTCGAGTTCGGCCATAAGGGCAGCCAGCATCGCATCGCTGAGAGCATTCATCCGTTCGGGGGCGTTTAAAGTCAGGCGGGCCACGGCCCCGGTGTCGCTGCGCTCGATCATCGCCATCTTGTCGCTCCTCCTGCTATGAGCCAATCTGTAGCGGTGCCAAGGACCGGAGGAAAGCATGAAGCCGCAGATGACGCTCAAGATGACACGATCCGAATTGACCGAGTTCATGGCGCGCGAATTTCCGCAGGTGTCGGATGATTTCGTGATCGACGAACTGGGTCCGATGCGTCTGTCGCTGCGTCTCAAGGTGCGGGAATTGCATCTGCGTCCCGGCGGTACGGTCTCGGGGCCCGCGCTTTTTGCGCTGGCGGATGTGGGCATGTATTTGGCGGTGCTGGCCATGATTGGTCCCGAAGCCTTGGCCGTGACGACGAATTGCAGCATTGACTTCATGCGCAAGCCCCAAGCGGGCGTCGATGTGATCGCGGATCTGCGCCTGCTCAAGCTGGGACGCGTTCTGGCCGTTGGCGACGCGTTGATCCGCTCGGACGGTCATGAGGCGCCAGTCGCACGCGCGAGCCTGACATATTCGATCCCGCAGGGTAAGGTGCAGGCGGGCTGAGATCCGGCATTCTTAGCGGCAGGCTATTGGGGTATTATTATACCTAATTTTTAACACACTGAAATTGCTTAATTAATCCGATAAGCCACGTGTTGACCCGGCGCGCACCTTCTATATAACCCGCCCATCACCACGGGGTAGGCCCGGCCTGCACCCTATACGATGGAATCAAGGAATCTGCGGTCATGAAGACATTCTCAGCGACACCGGCGGATATCGACAAGAAATGGATCATCATCGACGCCGAAGGCGTCGTGCTGGGCCGTCTTGCGTCGGTTATCGCCATGCGCCTGCGCGGCAAGCACAAGGCAAGCTTCACTCCCCATATGGACATGGGCGACAACGTCATCGTCATCAATGCCGAGAAGGTCCAACTGACCGGCAAGAAGCGTGACAAGCCCAACTACTGGCACACCGGCCATCCGGGCGGCATCAAGTCGCGCACGACGGGCGAGATCCTTGAGGGCAAGTTCCCCGAGCGCGTCGTGATGCAGGCGGTCAAGCGCATGCTGCCGGGCAACCGCCTGAGCCGCCAGGTGATGACCAATCTGCGCGTCTATGCCGGCGGCGAGCATCCCCACGAGGCGCAAAGCCCCGAGGTGCTGGACGTCAAGAACATGAACTCCAAGAACACGCGGGTGGCTTACTGATGGCTGACGAAATCAACTCCCTCGAAGAACTTTCCGCCGTCGCAACCGGCACCCCCGTCGAAGAGGCCGCCCCGCGCGAGCCTGTCCGCGACGAGTTGGGCCGTGCTTATGCCACGGGCAAGCGGAAGGACGCGGTCGCACGCGTCTGGATCAAGCCCGGTTCGGGCAAAGTCACCGTCAACGGCAAAGAGCTGAACGTCTATTTTGCGCGTCCGGTTCTGCAGATGATCCTGCGCCAGCCCTTTACGATCTCGGGCACCGAGGATCAGTTCGACGTGATGGCAACTGTCGTCGGTGGCGGCCTCTCGGGCCAGGCCGGTGCGGTCAAGCACGGCATCTCGAAGGCGCTGCAGCTTTATGATCCCAGCCTGCGCGGTGCGCTGAAGGCGGCAGGCTTCCTGACCCGCGACAGCCGCGTCGTCGAGCGCAAGAAGTACGGTCGCCGCAAGGCTCGCCGGAGCTTCCAGTTCTCCAAGCGCTAAGACGCGCCCGGACGATCATGTACTGGACAGGGGCGCTGCGGGAAAACCGCCGCGCCCCTTTTGCTTTCTGGGCTTGAGCCATGGCGGCGCTTGGCCCAACTGCTGGATGCTATTGGCTCATGCGTTACCGGCCTGAAATTGATGGATTGCGCGCGGTTGCGGTGATCCCGGTCATCCTGTTTCACGCAGGCTTTGCGTCTTTCGCTGGCGGCTATGTCGGCGTGGACGTGTTTTTCGTTATCAGCGGGTATCTGATTACAACCATCCTGATTTCGGAACGCGAGGCCGGCACCTATTCGCTGCTGGATTTCTACGAGCGGCGTGCACGGCGCATCCTGCCCGCCCTCTTTCTGGTCATGTTTTGCACGATCCCGTTCGCCTGGCGCTGGTTGGCGCCGGACCCGTTCGACGACTACGCGCGCAGCGGGGCGTTTGCGGCGCTTTTCCTGTCGAATTTCCACTTCCTGGAAAAGTCGTCCTATTACGATATCGGCTCTGCCCTCCGTCCGCTGTTACACACTTGGAGCCTTGCGGTCGAAGAGCAATTCTATCTTTTGTTTCCACTGGTCCTGATTCCGCTTGGCGCCTTTGCGCGGCGCAAATTTCTGGTGGTGTTCCTGATCCTGTCGGCACTGTCGCTGGCCTTGGCGGAATGGGGGTGGCGCAACTATCCGGGACAGAATTTCTACTTCACCTTCTCGCGCCTTTGGGAATTGCTGGCCGGCTCGATCTGTGCTGCGATCCTCTTTGCGCGGCCCCGGATGCGCAATGATGTCGCGGCCCTGGGCGGGCTGGCGATGATCCTGTGGTCGGTGTTCAATTATACCGCTGCCACGCCTTTTCCGTCTGTATACGCGCTGGTGCCCATCGTTGGCACGGCGCTGGTGATCCTTTTCGCCGATACCGGGACATGGGCCGCGCGCGCGCTCAGCGCTCGGCCGATGATCTGGGTCGGGCTCATCAGTTACAGCGCCTACTTGTGGCACCAGCCGCTTTTTGCTTTTGCCCGCATTCGCAGCATCGAGGAGCCTCCCTTGTGGGTGATGGCGCTTTTGTCTGTGATCACTCTGGGTCTGGCGTGGCTGACAATGCGCTATGTCGAGACGCCGTTTCGGCGGCGCACTCTGCTGCCGAGGCGGCGCGCCTTGCTTTCGGTCAGCGTCGCGGGCATCGCCGGGTTTGCGGCGCTAGGCTTCTCGGGTGTTGCGACAGACGGCTATCCTGGTCGGCTTGATAACGCGGGCTCGGGCGGCATGACCGCGATGCGCGCCGAGTTGATGACCTGGCCCGAAAATACCGGCTGCCTCGACGGCGTGACGCAAAGCGATATGGAACTTTGCACCGTTTTCCAGCCATCTGGCGATGTTGCGGGCGATATCCCAAGGGTCGCAGTCCTTGGCGACAGCCACGCTCAGGCGCTGTTGCCCGCCTATGCCCTCATGTCGCAGGACCATTCGGTCGAGGTGCAGTATGCAGCGCTCGGTGCCTGTTCGCCTCTTTTGGGCGTGTATTCCGCCAAGGGCGGTAGCTATTCTCAGCGGTGCCACGACTTTGTGCGCAAATCTGCCGAAGATGTCGTCGCGCGAGGGATCGACACCGTTTACCTTGTTGCGCGCTGGACCCTCTATGCCATCGGCGACTACGCCGACGAAGAGCTGACATACGCCCTTGCCGAGCGCTTTGGCGCGCAGCATGTGCGCGCGGATCAAAGGCTGGCGACGTTCGAAGCAGCTCTGGCGCGCACCTTGGCCTTTTATCGCGCCGCGGGTGTGCGTGTGGTGGTCGTGGACCAGGTGCCTTTGCAACACGTGATCACCCAGACGATGATCGAGCAATCCATGCTGATCGGGCTGGACTGGCCGCAGGCTGAACAGAAATTTCGGGCCAGTTTCGTCGCGCGCAGAACCTTCGATGAGTTCAGCCAGGCCGCGGACGAAATCATGGCACAGCAGGTGGCCGAACACGGCGCCACACTCCTGATGCTGAGAGAAGCCTTTGTGGAGGGTGGCGGTTATGCATGGATGCGGGATGGCAAGGCGCTTTACCGCGATACCAACCATTTGTCGCTGGCCGGGGCGCTCGCCCTGGCGCCGATGATATCCCAAAGCTACGCGCCGCGCCCCTGATCCTGCGGGATAAGGCCGAGGCCGCGCAGGTAGATACCGATACCCGATTCCAGCAGATCCTCGGGCGCAAAAGGGCTGGCCGCGCCGGGTGCGCCGCGCGCAAAAAGCTCGACCACACCATGGCTGAGCGCCCAGATATGGGCCGAGAACATCGCCGCGGGCGGGCGCTGCGCTGCAGGGATATGCTGGCATAGCTGCTCGGCGGCCGCCTCGTGGACGCGGCGCGCCGCAAGGGCTGCAGCGGCCAGCTCGGGCGTGCGATTGATCGATATCCCGCTTTCGAACATGGCGATGTAATGGCCGGGATGCTTGCGCGCGAAGGCCAGATACGCGCGCCCCGTCGCCTCGAACGCTGCCAGCGCAGAAGGGCCGCCGCCGTTATAGGCGTGCTTCATCAGCGCGCCGAACATCTCGTAGCCTTGTAGAGCGGCCTCGGTGATCAGGTCTTCGCGGCCTGCAAAGTGGCGATAGACCGCGGCGGGGGTGACGCCCGCGCGGCTTGCCGCTTCGGACAGCGTGAACCCGGTCGGGCCCTTGGCCTCGATCAGCTCGAGCGCGGCCTCGACGAGCGCCTGGCGTAGATTGCCGTGATGATATCCGCGTTTAGGCACGGGGCGGCTGGTCCAGAGGCTCGCCCTGCCACAGCTCGGGTCCGCCAATGATTGAAGGATCTGCCGGGCCGATGGCCTCGGCGTCCTTGTCCTCGTAGGGCACGGCACGCAGGATGCGGCGGATGGCGGCAAGGCGTGCGCGGCGCTTGTCGTCAGCGCGGATCACGGTCCAAGGCGCATCAGAGCTGTGGGTGCGCGCGAGTGTCTCGGCAATGGCCTGCGAATAAGCATCCCATTTGTTCAGCCCCTCGACGTCGATCCAGCTAAGCTTCCAATGCTTGAGCGGATCGCCTTCGCGGCCCAGAAATCGGCGCAGCTGCTCGGCCCGGCCCACGTTCAGCCAGAACTTGATCAGGATGATGCCGTCCTGCACCAGCATCCGCTCGAAGGCGGGAGCTTGGTCAAAGAAAAGCGCGCGTTGCGCTGGCGTGCAAAAGTCAAACACATGCTCGACCACGCCTCGATTGTACCAGCTGCGGTCGAAGGACACGATTTCGCCCGCCGCAGGCAGATGCGATGTATATCTCTGGAAATACCACTGTGTCGCTTCGGTATCCGACGGCTTGGGCAGGGCGACGACGCGCGCGCCGCGCGGGTTCAGGTACTGATGGACACGCTTGATCGTGCCACCCTTGCCCGCAGCGTCGCGCCCTTCAAAAAGGATGGCGATGCGCGCGCCCGCCGTTTTCGCCCAAGCCTGAAGTTTGACCAGCTCGACCTGCACCGCGTGCAGCTCGCGCTCGTAGGTCTTGCGCGGCATGCGTTTGGTATAGGGATAATCTGCATCCAGAATATCGTCCTTCTGCGCCGCACGAATGGCATCGGCGACCTGCGCGGGCGCAGTTTGTTCAAAGAAGGCGCTGATCGCACCGTCAAAGGCGTGGGTCATGAGGCTGCTCTCCTCTTTCGCGCCAGTATGGGCCGGGCGCCCGATCCTTGCAATCGCTAGAGGCCTGCGCGCGCCGCTGCGCGGTCGATGGCCGCGATAACCTCGTCCTCGGCGACATGTTGCAGCATGTGGCCCATGCCGGGCAGGCGGGTCAGAACGGCGCCGTCTATCTGGTTCACCAGCTTTTCCGAGTGGATTTCAAGCCCGACTGTCGTGTCGGCGGTGCCGTGTATGATCTCGGTCGGGGCAATGATCTGGCCGTATTGCGGCACCAGCGCCTCGATCTCGCCGAGGAGATTCGCGCGCTGATCGGCATTGGCCGACAGGCTGACCCGGCGCAGGGTAAGGGGCGCGGCGATCGCCTCCGCGTAGCCTTCGGGGGGCTCTTGGGGTTTGAAGACGCCCTCGATCGACGATTGCACGACCGTCTCGGGCACGAAGGCGGTGATGAGCGGCACCACCAGCGCCTGGCCCCAGCGCGAGGAGGTGATTTCGTAGAAAGTGCCAAGGCCGGTGTCCCACGGGTTTGACGCGGCGGCGACGGGGATGAGGGCAGCGACATCCTCGGGGAAGGTCGCGGCCCATGCCAGCGCCACGGCGCCCCCATAGCTCTGACCCATGACAATCGGCTGCTCGGCGCCCAGTTTCGCGGCGGCGGCGCGCAGAAGCTCGGCCTGCTGGACGATGCTGGCGCCGGTGCTGTTCAGCCGCTCGGTATAGCCAAGGCCGGGGCGGTCAAACACGATGACGCGGTAGCGCTCGGCCAGGCGCGGGGCCAAGCTGAACGTCATGTCGCGCGTATTGCCGCTGGCGCCGTGGATCAGGACCAGATCGGGACCGTCGCCCATGACCACCGCATGGACCTGAGTGCCGTTCACGTCGAGTATCTGACCCTCGGGCGGGTACTCGGCGACGGCGGACCTTTCGCGCCAAGTGGCCATGACCTGTACGGCCACCACGAAAAGGGCAATGACAACAGCAACATATATCATGACCTTGCGCATCCGCTCATGTCCCGATGGTGTCGATGTCATAAGGCGTCGTCTGGTAGATCATTGAAATCCAGTTGCCGTAAAGTAGATGCGCGTGGCTGCGCCAGCGGTTGCGCGGCGCGCGCGTGGGATCGTCGTCGGGGTAGTAGTTGCAGGGCACGTTGATCGGTGTGCCGGCGGCGGCATCGCGGTCATATTCCTGCTTCAGCGTGTCGCTGTCATATTCGAAATGATTAAAGACATAGAGCGCGCGATGCGCCGCATCCTCGACGAGGCAGGGGCCGACCTCATCCGAATGCAAGAGCGTGGTCAGGGCGGGCACGGCATCGATCTCGGCGCGGCGCATTTCGGTCCAGCGGCTGACCGGGACGACCATATCGTCGGAAAAGCCGCGCAGATAGGGCGAGGCAGGCTGCATGTTGTCGTGCCGGAAACAGCCGAAGGCCTTGGCGGGCAGCATGTGTTTTTCAACGCCGTGGAAATGATTGATCATCGCCATGCCGCCCCAGCAGACGCCGAAGGTCGAATGAACATGGCTCTGCGTCCATTTAAAAACGCTGGACAATTCGTCCCAATAGGTGACGTCGCAAAAATCCAGATGCTCGATCGGCGCGCCGGTTATGATCAGCCCGTCGAACTTCTCGCCGGTGGCCTCGACCTCGGCGAAGGACCGATAAAAGCTCTCCATATGGTCGGCGGCGGTATTTTTGGTCTGGTGCTCGCTCATGCGGATGAGGCTCAGCTCGATCTGGAGCGGTGTCGCGCCTATGAGCCGGGCGAACTGGTTTTCCGTCTGGATCTTTTTCGGCATCAGGTTCAGCAGGCCGATGCGCAGCGGGCGGATATCCTGACGCGCCGCCTGATCCTCGTCCATGACCATGACGCCTTCGCGCGTGAGCACGTCGTAGGCGGGCAGGTTGGCAGGGATCTTGATGGGCATGGGTCAGGCGTCCGTTCTTGCAAAAAGGGCTTAGATAGGCGTGGACGTTCGGCGCTCAAGGGCGGCGGCGATCCGATCATTGAAACTTGCGGTGTCCGTGATCGCCTCGACATCCGCGGGGGTCAGGGTCACGCCCCAGGGGGCCATCGCCTCAAAGCGCGGCTGGCGGTGCGCGAGAGCCTTCGCATAGGTCCAGCGAATGAAGGCATCAGGATCAACATCCGCCTCTACGCATTCGTTTTCACTCAGGTATTCCTCCCATACGCGGGTCAGGAATTCGGGCTGATAGGCCATCGGTTTGGGCGCTCGGTCAAACCGCCGGATCAGCTCGGCAGTATGGGCGTCGGTGCCTTCGAGATAGACCAGCAGGCAATGCTGCGACAGCTCGGTCAGCAGCGGATCGGCCGGATCGTTGCCATCGGCCCATTCACAGATCGACCCGCCGGTGTCGCAGATGAAATTCGGATAGCCATAAAGCTGCACCGCACGCTCGATGAAATAGCCGGTATCCATCAGCGCGGCGATCTCGGCGCGGCGGAACTGCTCTTGGCGGGTGCGGTATTGATCCATGGCCATACCGCCGCACGCCGGATTGCCCGGCCTGCCCAGATAGGTCGAGACGGGGGCCAGATTGTTGAACGTGATGTTCGAGCCGATATAGATCGAGTCGGACAAGAGCAGATCGCGCAGGAAGGGCACCTGCATCGCGTGCGCCTTGGCATTGTCTGCGATCAACTCGCCCATGTAGCGCGTGCCGATGCGGTAATCGATGGAGTAGTGAAACCAGTCCCCAGCGCCGCGCAGCATGTTTGACAGATGCGTTTTGCCCAGACCCGACATGCCGTAAAACAGCACATGTTTGGCGGGCGCGGCGCGCCATGTTGCGGCGTCGGGATAGAGCATGACCTGCCTCTTTGGCTAGCGTGCCGGGGCGGTGGGCGGCGCTGCGTCGCCTATTCCCACTCGATCGTGCCCGGCGGTTTCGAAGTGATATCGTATGTGACGCGATTGATGCCGCGCACTTCGTTGATAATGCGTGTCGCCGTCTCGCCCAAAAAATCATGGGTGAAGGGATAGTAATCGGCGGTCATCCCGTCGACCGACGTCACGGCCCGCAGCGCGCAGGCAAAATCGTAGGTCCGTCCGTCGCCCATGACGCCCACGGTGCGCACGGGCAGAATGGCAACGAAAGCCTGCCAGATCTCGTCATAAAGGCCGTGCTTGCGGATCTGGTCGATGTAGACGGCGTCGGCCTTGCGCAGAATTTCGAGCTTCTCGCGGGTGATCTCGCCCGGGCAGCGGATGGCAAGGCCGGGGCCGGGGAAGGGGTGGCGCCCGATAAAGCTGGCCGGCAGGCCCAGCTCCATGCCCAAGGCGCGCACTTCGTCCTTGAAAAGCTCGCGCAGCGGCTCAATCAGCTTGAGGCCCATCTTTTCCGGCAAGCCGCCGACGTTGTGGTGCGATTTGATGGTGACCGACGGCCCGCCCGAAAAGCTGACCGATTCGATGACATCGGGATAAAGCGTGCCCTGCGCGAGAAACTCGGCTCCCTCAATCTCGTTCGCGTATTTCTGGAACACGTCGATGAAGAGGCGCCCGATGATCTTGCGCTTGGTCTCGGGATCGCTCTGGCCGTCAAGTTCGCCCAAAAACAGATCGGCCTCGTCGGCGTGAATGAGCGGGATGTTATAATGGTCGCGGAACATCGTGACAACTTCGTCCGCCTCGCCCTGTCGCAAGAGACCGTGATCGACGAACACGCAAGTCAGCTGATCACCGATCGCCTCGTGGATCAGCACCGCGGCCACGGACGAATCGACGCCGCCCGAGAGACCGCAAATCACCTGTTTGTCGCCCACCTGCTCACGGATCTGGCGCACGGCCTCCTCGCGGTAGGCGGCCATGGTCCAGTCGCCGGTAAAGCCGGCGTCCTGAATGAAATTCTGGTAGAGCGTCTTGCCGTTGGGCGTGTGATGCACCTCGGGGTGGAACTGCACGGCGTAGAAGCGGCGCTCGAGATCTGCCGTAACCGCAAAGGGCGCGCCGGGCGAGGTGCCATAGATGTCAAAGCCGGGCGCGATGGCCGCGACATGGTCGCCATGGCTCATCCAGACCTGCTCGCGTTCTTCCAGGAACCAGCCTTTCAGCAGGTCGATGCGCGTCTCGGTCGGCGTGACATAGGCGCGGCCGAACTCGGCGGTGCCGTCGCCGCGCTCCACCTTGCCGCCCAACATGTGCATCATCACCTGCTGGCCATAGCAGATGCCAAGGACGGGCACGCCCATCTCGAAGACCTTTTGCGGCGGTCTGGGCGAGCCTTCGTCCATGACGCTGGCCGGGCCGCCTGACAGGATGATGGCGCGGGGCGCCAATTCATCCAGAAAGGCGTCCGTCACGTTCTGGAACGGATGGATTTCGCAATAGACATCCAGCTCGCGCAGGCGGCGCGCGATCAACTGCGTTACCTGGCTGCCAAAGTCGATGATCAGGAGGCGTTCATGTTCAATCTCGGTCATGCCAGCCTAGTAGGCCGGGCGGCGCTTTTGCGCAAGAGGGCCGGTATGCCCTGATCCTGAATCACGGCATAGCAGCCTCGGTGTGCTTGGCAGAGCCGCATGTCGCTTTCTCCCCGCAGATGGCGCAAATCGCCGCCGGCGCAGCTTGGCACTGCGATATGAGAAGCCATCACTTGGCCCTGGACTCGGGGCCTTTCAGTATTGCGAGGGGTATTATCATGGCAGAAGCAGCAGCAGCCGGTCGGCGCACACGCGGGGGCGGCGGGGCCGCACGCCGCGCCGAGCGGACCGCCGTCAGCGTCGAGACCGCCAAATTCATCGAGCGGAACATCCCCAATTACGAACTGCTGAACGAAGAGGCGCTGGAGATCATCGAGCGCAATGCCGAGACCGTTCTGGCCGAGATCGGCGTCAATGTCGTCGACAACCCCGCCGCATTGGAGCGCTGGCGCGAGGCGGGCGCCGAGATCGATGGCGAGCGTGTGCGCATCCCCCGAGGCCTTGCCCGCAAGCTGTGCGCGACCGCGCCCAGCCGCTATACACAGCACGCGCGCAACCCCGAGCGCAATGTCGAGATCGGTGGCAAGACGCTGGTGACGGCGCCCGTCTATGGCCCGCCCTTCGTGCGCGACATGGAAGGTGGCCGGCGCTATGCGACGATGGATGATTTCCGCAAATTCGTGAAGCTGGGCTATATGTCCAAATGGCTTCACATGTCGGGCGGCACGGTGTGCGAGCCGACGGATATCCCCGTGAACAAGCGGCATCTGGACATGCTCTATGCCCATATGACCCTGTCGGATAAGCCCTTCATGGGCTCGGTCACCGAAGCGAGCCGCGCGCAGGATAGCGTCGATATGTGCGGTATCCTTTTTGGCGAGCAATTCGTGCAGGACAACACGGTGATGACGTCGCTGATCAACGTCAATTCGCCGATGACCTTCGACGACGTGATGATGGGCGCGCTCGAGGTTTATGCGGCGAACAATCAGGCTTGCATCATCTCGCCCTTTATCGTCGGCGGCGCCATGGCGCCCGTGTCGGTGATCGGCACGCTGACACAGGTTCTGGCCGAGGTGATGGCGGGCGTGGCCTATAGCCAGCTGGTGCGTCCCGGTGCGCCGGTGATCTTCGGCGCTTTTGTCACCTCGATCGACATGAACTCGGGCGCGCCCACCTTCGGCACGCCCGAAGCGAGCCACATCCTTTATGGCGCGGGCCAGCTGGCGCGCCGGATGAACCTGCCGTTCCGCTCGGGTGGGGCATTGTGCGGCTCCAAGCTGCCCGATGCGCAGGCGGCCTACGAATCGGCCAATACGCTCAATGCCGTGCTCCTTGGCGGCGTGAACTTCATGCTGCACAGCTGTGGCTGGCTTGAGGGCGGTCTGGTCGCCGGTTTCGAGAAGTTCGTGATGGATGCGGACCAACTGGGCGTTCTGCACAATCTGGCGCGCGGCGTGCAGTGGGACGAGAACGGGCAGGCGATGGACGCGCTGCGCGAGGTCGGTCCCGGCGGGCACTTCCTGGGCTGCGCGCACACGCAGGCCAACTTCAAGGACGCGTTCTGGCGTACCGAGCTGCTGGATTACAAGCCGTTCGAGACTTGGGATGAAGAGGGCGCACGCGATACCATGACGCTCGCCAATCTGCGCATGCACCGGATGTTGGACACTTACCAGCGCCCGGCGCTGGACCAGGGTATCACTGATGCGCTGGATGAATTCGTGGCCAAGAAGAAGGCGTCGATGCCCGACGCCTTCATGTAAGACAAGACCGCCCGCGCGGCCTGGCGATCAGGCCGCGCGGGTGCTGCGCAGAATCCGCGCCTCGCCCATCATGGCGATCAGGATCTCGACATGGCGTGTGGCAGAATAGCCGCCCGAGAACCCGTTGGTGCCAGTCTTGCGCTGATCATTCAGCGCCTCTTCCATTTCTACCAGACGCGCCAACGCCGCAGCGCTGCGCGGCAATGTGCCATAGCCGAAATGGCGGCGCAGATGCGCCTCGCGTCGGTATTCGGCCGCGCCGATGCGCGCCGCGCGGATCAAGAGGCGTGGGCGACGCAGGGTATCGAGGGCTTTGAGAATGTCGTGCATGGGGTGTCTCCGAACTGAATTGCGACCTTTTCATGGCACAACTATGGCGGGTGTTGCGCAATTGACCTCAACAGCGCGCGCTCCGGTTCCCGTTTGTTTACGCATTAGCAACCAATGTTGCCAAACCGTTGACAATTAACGGACCGGTAACGTTTTCTCGCTTAGGTTGCATTCAAAGACGTGGATAAGTCTGTGGATAACCGGCGAACCGTAGGGTGGGATCCCTGCGCAATCGCTGCGAAAAAGGCAAATGAAGGGTAGATATCTTGGGTAGCGTGAGGGATAGCGTCGGCGCGCAATGCGTGCCGTCTTGGGTGCCGCATGGGGCGAGGCTTTACCTCGCTCATACCGAGCAGGGGTCGTCGATCCGCGCTTTGGCACGGCAAACGGGCTGTCACGCCTCGACAATTCTGCGCCGCATTCGCCAGTTCGAAACCCGCCGCGACGATCCGATGGTTGATGAGGCGCTGCGGCGTCTTGGATGCCGCGTCGCGGCGCGAGACGAGACCGGTCCCCTGGATCAGGAGACTGCCATGACCGCCCAGACGAAATTCGACCACAAGGACAGCCGGACAGCACAGGCAAGCGAAGAAGTCGGCGGCGACGTGGCCGGCGTGACCGAGGCCCAGCTGACCGCCGAGGCAGGCCGCATCCTGCGCCGTCTGGCCGAGCCGGGGGCCGTCCTGGCCGTGGCGGCCCAGATGGAGAAAGCCGTCGTCGTGCGCGGCGATGGCGCTGCCGATCCAACCCGCACCGCCGTTGTCGACCGCGCAGTGGCCGAGGCGATGGCGCTCAAGGGCTGGATTGCCTGCGATGCGCCTGGCCGGTTGGCGCGCTATCACATCACCAAGGCGGGGCGCGCGGCGCTTGGCTGCCTCTTGGCCGAGGCCGAAAACCGCGCCTCAGGCTTTGCCGATGCGCAAGCACCTTTCAGCGCCCGCGAGGAGGTCTCGGCGCCGCGCCGTGTGCGGTACTCGGCCAACGAAAGCCCTTTGTTGGCCCTGGCCCGGCGGCGCGACCGGGACGGGACACGTTTTATCCCCGAAGATCTGGTGCGTGCGGGCGAGCGTCTGCGCGAGGATTTCGAGCTGAGCCAGATGGGCCCGCGCGTGACGCAGGATTGGAGCCGGTTCCTGACCACGGCGGGTGGCGGCGATCCTGCCGGCGGGCATGCGCGCGGCTTTGAGGCGGCGCGCCGCCGGGTTGAGGGAGCGCTGCATGATCTGGGGCCCGGCCTGGGCGATATCGCGCTGCGCTGCTGCTGTCATCTGGAGGGGCTGGAAAAGGCCGAGCGACGCATGGGCTGGTCCGCGCGCTCGGGCAAGATCGTGCTGCGCATCGCGCTGCAGCGATTGAAGCGCCACTATGACAGCCTGGGCGAGGCGGGCGGCATGATCGGCTAGCCGCCTACAATGGCGCCCACGCCAAAGGCCACCAGCGCGCAGACGGTGCCGACCAGCACCGTCTCGCCCACGGTGCGTACCAGACGCTCGCCCGTTGCGCTCCACCGCACGACCCCCAGCGCGACCAGCGCGGCGCCCGTGGCGGCAACCGACAGCCAGAAGGTCTCGCTTGTCGGATCGAGCAGGAAATAGGGGATCAGCGGGACCGAGCCGAAGATGACGAAGGACAGAAACGTCATAAAGCCCGACAGGGCCGGGCTGTCCTCGTCCGGATCGAGCATGCCGAATTCGTAGGTCATCATCAGATCGGCCATCAATTCAGGATGGCGCGCGACGATGGTGGTAAGCGTGTCCGCCTCCCCTGCGGGCACGCCGCGCTGGCGCAGGATCTCGAAGAGCTCCATGCGCTCATGCTCGGGGTCGCTGACAATTTCGCGCATCTCGCTGGCGCGGCGGTTGCGATAAAGATCGTGCTGCGAGCGGGTCGAGAGGAACTCGCCCAGCCCCATGCTGACCGCGTCGGCAAAGAGGTTAGCAAGGCCAAAGACGAGAACCGCAACGCCGCCGATCTGCGCGACGCCATCGGCCTGCGCGCCAGCAAAGCCTGCGACGATGGCGAAGGTCGTGACGATGCCGTCATTGCCGCCATAGACGATCTGCTTGAGAAATTCCTGCATTCGTCCAAGCGCATGTGCCTCGCGCCGATGTTCCTGCCAGTCCATGAAATGCCCTTGTTGCCCCGCGCTTCATTATTGCGCGCCAAGGCTGCCTTGTGCCACACGAAAAGAGCGGGCCATGGCCCGCTCTTTGCCTTGATGTTCACGCTGCGCTTGGATCACTTCAGATCGAAGCGGTCCGCCTCCATCACCTTGGTCCAAGCGGCAACAAAGTCGCGCACGAAGCGCGGGCCGGCGTCGTCCTGCGCGTAGACTTCGGCAACAGACCGCAGCTGCGAGTTCGAGCCGAAGACCAGATCCGCGCGCGTACCGGTCCAACGCTGCTCGCCCGTCTTGCGGTCTTTCGCCTCAAACGCGGATTGCGCCTCGTCGGTCGATTTCCACTCGATGTCCATGTCCAGCAGGTTGACGAAAAAGTCGTTCGTCAGTTGGCCGGGACGTGTGGTCAAAACGCCATGGCAATGATCGCCATGCACGGCGCCCAATGCGCGCAGGCCGCCGACCAGCACGGTCATCTCGGGCGCGTTCAGCCCCAGAAGTTGTGCGCGGTCCACCAGCAAATGCTCGGCATTCATGGTGTAGCGGCTGTCCTGGTAGTTGCGGAAGCCGTCATAGACCGGCTCGAGCAGATCGAAACTCTCGACATCCGTTTGCTCGGCTGTGGCATCCGTGCGGCCCGGCGTGAACGGCACATCGACCTTGTGGCCCGCATCCGCCGCTGCCTTTTCGATGGCCGCAACGCCGCCCAGCACGATGAGATCCGCGATCGAGACCTTCTTGGAGCCGGATTTGCCGTCGAAATCGGCCTTGATGCCCTCATAGACGTCCAAAGCCTTGGCCAGACGAGCAGGCTCGTTGCCGGCCCAGTCCTTTTGCGGGGCAAGGCGGATGCGCGCGCCATTGGCACCGCCACGGTTGTCAGAGCCGCGGAAGGTCGAAGCCGATGCCCAAGCCACGAAGACCAGATCGCTGACGCTGAGGTCGCTCTGCAGAATCTGCGATTTCAGCGCCTTGATGTCCGCGTCGTCGATCATGTCGTAATCGGCGGTGGGGATCGGATCCTGCCAGATCAGATCTTCTGCCGGGACGTCCTTGCCCAGATAACGCGATTTCGGACCCATGTCGCGGTGGGTCAGCTTGAACCAGGCGCGGGCGAAGGCATCGGCGAAAGCTTCGGGATCCTTGTGGAACCGGCGCGAGATTTTCTCGTATTCCGCGTCAAAACGCATCGCGAGGTCCGCGGTGGTCATCATCGGCGGATGGAACTTCTCGGGATCATGCGCATCGACGACCATATGCTCGGGCTTGGGATCGCGCGGCGTCCATTGCTGCGCGCCTGCCGGACTCTTGGTCAGCACCCATTCGTTGTCGAACAGCACGTCGAAATAGCCCATGTCCCAAGTCGTCGGCTTGGGCTTCCACGCGCCCTCGATTCCCGAGGTCAGCGTATGCGCGCCGATGCCGCTTTCGTTCGAGTTTTTCCAGCCAAAGCCCATGTCGGCCATGTCGCCCGCCTCGGGCTCGGGGCCCTGATAGATGGGGTCATTTGCGCCATGCGCCTTGCCGAACGTGTGCCCGCCTGCGACCAGCGCGACGGTTTCCTCGTCATTGACGCCCATGCGGGTGAAGGTCTGGCGAATGTCATAGCCCGATGCGACCGGATCGGGGTTGCCGTCCGGACCTTCGGGGTTGACGTAGATCAGGCCCATCTGGACGGCGGCGAGGGGGTTGTCCATCTCGCGCTCGCCATAATAGCGGCTGTTGTCGTTGTCCGATGTGGCCAGCCATTCGGTCTCGGCGCCCCAATGTACGTCCTCCTCGGGCGAATAGATATCCTCGCGCCCGCCGCCAAAGCCAAAGACGGGACCGCCCATCGATTCGATTGCGACGTTGCCGGTGAGAATGAAGAGGTCACCCCAGCTAAGGCTGTTGCCGTATTTCTTCTTGATCGGCCAAAGCAGGCGGCGCGCCTTGTCGAGGTTGCCGTTGTCGGGCCACGAGTTCAGCGGCGCAAAGCGCTGGTTGCCGGTGTTCGAGCCGCCGCGCCCGTCAGCGGCGCGGTAGGTGCCGGCCGCGTGCCACGCCATGCGGATAAAAAGCGGGCCGTAATGGCCGTAATCGGCGGGCCACCAGTCCTGGCTGTCGGTCATCAGCGCGTGCAGATCGGCCTTGACCGCGTCGAGGTCGAGCTTCTTGAACGCCTCGGCGTAGTTGAATTCCCGCTCCAACGGGTTCGGGCTGCGGCCATGCTGGTGCAGGACACTGATCTGCAGCTGGTCGGGCCACCAGTCACGATTGGTGCGTTTTTTCTTGGCGTTGAAGGGGCATTTGAGTGCGCCGTCCATGAGAAGCTCCTTGTTTTGGTGCGCGCATTTGCTGTGGCGCGTCTGTTGATGTCCGTGGGTCAGCGGGCCACCAAGTGACCGCGTCTGGAATCATTCTAGGTTGAACATGACCGCTGGTTGCCATAAATGCAAATTACAGTTTCTTCTTGTTGTGATAGGATTGGGTTATGGCGATTTCCTTGCGCCAGTTGGCATATTTCCGTGCACTGGCCGAGCATCGCCATTTCGGACGGGCTGCCGCCGCAATGGCCGTGTCGCAACCCGCGCTTTCGGTGCAGATCCGCGAATTGGAAAGCACGCTGGGCCAGCCGGTGGTCGAGCGGCGCGCGCGCGATGTCGTCCTGACGCCTTTCGGGCGGCGCATGCTGGCCCATGCCGAGACGGTGGGAGAGGGCGTGCGCGCCATGGAGGAGGCCGCGCGCTGGCATGGCGGGCTGCCGTCGCGTCTGCGGCTGGGGCTCATTCCCACCATCGCGCCCTATATCCTGCCCGGCACGCTGGAGCGGCTGCGCAGCGGTGACATCTCGCTCGACGTTCAGGTGCAGGAGGCGCGGACGGACCGCTTGACCGATGATCTGCTGGCGGGCCGCATCGACGCTGGCGTCATGGCGCTGCCCGTGGATGTGGCGGGTCTGGAGGCGCAGACGCTGTTCGATGACCGGTTTCTGCTGGCGGGCAGCGCTGCGCGACTGGGCAGTCTGACCAGTGCGGTGCGCACACTGCGCCCCGACGATCTGGGCGCCGAACAACTGCTTTTGCTCGAAGACGGCCATTGCCTGACCGATCAGGCGCTGGAGGCGTGCAGGCGGGGCAGGGGCCATGCACGGATCGACATGGGCGCGTCGTCCCTCGCCACGCTTTCGCGTCTGGTGGCGGCGGGCTTTGGGCTTACCTTGATGCCCGAACTCGCCGCCGAGGCCGAGCTGCGCGGCGCGTCCGGAATCCGCCTGATGCGCTTTGCCGCACCCGAGCCGAAGCGCAGCATTTGCCTCGTCCGGCGCGCCTCGACCGCGGGTGAGGGGTGGTTTGCGCAGCTTGCGGGCGTTCTGACGGAGGTCGGCCGCGGCATCACGGCGGCGGCGCAATCGCCTGGCGGTCTTGGTGGGCCGCAATGACGCACCGCTATACTGGCAACTTGCCGCTGCAAGGCCTATACTTACACCAATTGCCAACACCATTCGCGAGGACCCGTTCGTGCGTGATCTGAAAATCCCCAGCCAGCGCCATCCTGAAAAGGCACGGCGCCCCGATAATGCGCAGCCGAAAAAGCCGGATTGGATTCGCGTCAAGGCGCCGGGGGGGCAGGGCTATGCCGAAACCGCCCGCATCATGCGCGACAACAATCTGACGACCGTCTGCGAAGAGGCGGGATGCCCCAATGTTGGCGAATGCTGGAGCCAGGGCCACGCCACCATGATGATCATGGGCGAGGTCTGCACCCGCGCCTGCACCTTTTGCAACATCGCCACCGGCAAGCCGCCCGAGGATCTGGACGTTTTCGAGCCGGGCCGCGTCGCCGATGCCGTGCAAAAGCTGGGCCTGAACCACGTCGTCATCACTTCGGTCGACCGAGACGACGTCGAGGATGGCGGAGCCGAGCATTTCGCGCAGACCATCCGCGCCATTCGCCACCGCAGCCCAGGCACCACGATCGAGATCCTGACGCCCGATTTCCTGCATTGCGACCCGTCGGTCCTGCAAATCGTCGTCGATGCCAAGCCGGATGTTTTTAACCACAATCTCGAAACGGTGCCTGGTCTCTATCCGTCCGTGCGCCCCGGCGCGCGCTATTTCCACAGCCTGCGCCTCTTGCAGCGCGTCAAGGAGATGGATCCCGAGATCTTCACCAAGTCCGGCATCATGGTCGGCCTCGGAGAAGAGCGCGCGGCGGTGCATCAGGTGATGGATGACATGCGTGCGGCGGATATCGATTTTCTCACCATCGGTCAGTACCTTCAGCCGACGCCGAAGCACCATGTGCTGGACCGTTTCGTCACGCCCGACGAATTCAAGGCCTACGAGAAGGCCGCGTTCGGCAAAGGATTCTTGATGGTGTCGGCCACGCCGCTCACCCGCTCGTCCTATCACGCGGGCGACGATTTCGCACGCTTGCGCGAGGCGCGGCTTGCCCGGCTGGCCAAGGCGGTTTGAGGTCGCTCAGTTGACGATCTCATAAAAGCCGCGCGGACTCGCGCCCGAGCGCAGATTACCCGACGGCGGTGCTTGAAAACGACCCTTCGGGCAGTGACAGACCTCTTCGCAATTGACGATATCCGCGCGGGCGCCGTTGCAAATGCTGGCAAGGTTCAGGTTTGCTCGAAGGAGGTGCGGAGCGTGCCGCTCTGCGATGAGCGCCCGAGCCGATCTTGGTCCGCCTGGCTTGCGCTTGACAGCTGAACTTCCCAGTGCGCACCCCGGTAACCATTGGTTGCGTGACACGATCAGACGGGGGCTGGCATGCGAATAGTTTTGAGCTCTGCCATCTTTTTTTCACGGCTGGACATCGCGGCGGTCAAGCAGTGGTCTTATCGGCAAAACCTGAAAGCGGTATAACGAAGCGACCATGACAGCGGTGGAGTCCGTTGAGTCAGCCACGACCGAGCTTGTTGACGCGATCCGGCGCGCTTGCGCGCAAGCGGAGAAATCGATCGCTCAAATGATTGCGTTTCTCTCGCTATGCACAACTGTCGGTTTGGTGGCGCAGATGATTGACTTTGCGCATTCACCTGTATCCCCGGACTTGCTGACGAGGCGTATTCTTTCGGCGGTATCCGGTGTCTTGGTCGTGTTTCTGACGGCACTCGTATGGAAACGGTCGAGGCAGTAGCCAGACGAGTCGTCGTGTCTTGATTATCTCGCAGCGCGGCATATTCTGACGCGGGCCGCTCAAAATACATCAAAGCGTCAAGCAGAGGCCGCGCGATGGTCCAAGCAATCAGTGTGCGCTTGTAATCAGGGATGCGATCGATACGCCTCGACACGAGCGCGCAACTCGTGCGGCCTGCCTTTGCGTTCTGTACTCTATCCTTACCCGCTGCCGGACCGACAACACAGGTTTGAGACGCATGCCGCCCTTGTCTTTAAAGCCTTTTAGGGAAGGGGTAGCAGGGGATATACCGCTTGAAAACTTCGGAAATGCCATCGACCTTCAAGCGCTCACGACCTGCCACGAGCGGCGCTTAACCTTGATTCCAAGGTTTAGATACTGCGAGGCTGGGAGGTCCTCCAGGCCGTTGGGGAGATTGCATATGACCGCCTCTCAGCCTCTTCCTACTCGCTTCAGCGTTGGCTTCAAATCCAAGCCCGATGCAAGCAATTCTACGCACATGAGGGACGAGCGCCGGATCAAGCGGTAACCGCAGTGCCGACGGTTCTTATGGTCTGCCCTGCCAGCGCGTCGGACGTACTCACACGGAGGCCACGCAGATACCGAAACGCCATTCTGGTACTTTGGGAATTTGATGCACTTTTTTGCCAAGAACCCTCTGGACGCCGCCAAACCCCATTGCTATACGGCACCTCGTGTTCCGGCGTAGCTCAGCGGTAGAGCAGTTGACTGTTAATCAATTGGTCGTAGGTTCGATCCCTACCGCCGGAGCCATAAGTTTCAAGGGCTTGGCGAGCAATCGCTGAGCCCTTTCTGCTCCTCGCACCATGGTAGGACACAAATAGGCCGCAGCGCAGCGGTTAGCTTCGGTAACTTTTGGGAGTTCGGCTTCCTGAGAGCAACAATAGTCCACAGAAATACCTGAGTGCTGTTCTGAGTTGATCCTCGTCGAGCCAATGAGACTGGATCAAGGCAATGGTGCGTTGCAAAAAGATCAGATATTAGGGGGAAGAGCAGACCGAAACCATGAGGCGAAGTTCGTAAGTGCCATGACCAACTTGGAAAAACGAATTGATGACTTCAGAAGCTCTGTCGTCTCAAGCCTCTTGTCTCCAACAGACTTTGTCGACTGGGGTGCAGTCTCGCGCGAGATGTCACAGCAAACTAGAGCTATCGCTGATCTTCAAGATTTTGTTGACCATGGGAACTTAAGCTACGAAGCGTTGGCATCACACTTGTCCGAGAAGCCAGCAACCTATCCACTTTTGCTTTCGCTTTTGGCGTTCAATGCTTCAGGTTCGCAGATTGAAAAGTGGGGACTTCCAGAAAGGGTTCCAACGGAACCTACACAGCGGCAGCGTCTAGCTAAGAACCTGACAACAATCGGTTACTCTGAACTCTTTACTGAGAATTCTCGTATCAGCGATCAGTTGAGAGTTGCCGAAATCTATAAAGACAGCTTCAAGCGCCGATTTCGTTCTGGAAATCAGTTCGAGAAAAGCGTTTCGGGGCTTGTCAAGAAAGCAGTTTCGATAGCCAACGATCATTGTGAAGAACAACTGCGCAGTGCAGGCACTAGTGTTTTACGGCACTCATCGGTGGCGAGGTTCTTAGATCACGTTATTATGCAAGGCCAAAGGCCGATTGCGGGTATCGCCACGGTTTTTCAACAGCAGTCAGGAGGCCGCCAGCAGCGTGAACTCTCGGTAACTTATCCTACCCTACAAAGGAATTTGCGCGAACTTGGCATGTCGCTAGTCTTAATTGCTGACGGCCCAGGTTTTCAAGATGCTTCACCAAGAGCGCTCCAAGCGCTTTTCGAAGGTGTCAGATTCCCCATGACTATCCGACAGGCAGGAGATGGCGAATTGGTCGACGCCTTGCTGGCGGCGAGTACTGAACCAGAGATTGCTCCCTTGGAGAGCGCTGCAGTCGATCGGCTAATTGATGCTGCGTTAAATGAGCGAGGAGAAGTTAATGCTTCAGATCTGCCTCTAGGGAGCAAGGAAGCTACGCTTGCGATGGCTAAATTTGCTGAAGTGCATCGGGACCTTTCCATTCGAATGTCCTTTGACGGCACACACCTAGAGTGGGACAACCGTGAACATGTGCAGTCGGCGATCAATTTAGAGACATCGTTTGAGCCCGAATTAGCCGTTAAGCTGTTCTCGTTCCTCATGAGCGCAGACGAAATCGAAATAAAAAATTCGAACGGCGACTGTGACGCCATAGTGGAAATTGACAAGGTTGCCCCCTTTCCACAGAAGCTCTTTGTCAAGGCAACAGGAAACGACTTTGACAACAGTTTGGCACAAGCCGCGTCAGCAAAATCGATGGAGTTCGCCCACGATGCTCGCTTTTCTGTGCTCATTCTTTCGGAGGAGTTGCGTGCACCTGACCTAGAAGAGCATAGACGGATGCAGTCGTTACGCCCAGTTAGCATAATTGTTTTATCCCCAGCGCAGCTGAAAAAAGCGAGCAAATCTTCGACGCCGCGCGCACTTTTCGTGGACGAGCTTTTGGGACAAGCAGACTTGTCCAAGGTCAGTCCGTTTGTTCTTTCTAATGCAACGCCCAGCAGAATGTTCTTCGGTCGAGAGCAAGAAGCAGCAGCTACGCTCGCCACTATTAGTACGAACAGTGTCGCGATCCTTGGAAGTCGACGGATAGGCAAAACGTCGCTACTCAGACGTTTGCGCGAAGATTTGAAGGACGCCAATTTCTCCCCATTTTTCACTGACTGCCAGACCGTTCGTACTTGGCAGGACTTCGCAAACTTGGCGCAACGCGATTGGCATGTTTCTGTTCCTGGTGAATTCTCCCCCAACCACTTGACCGACCTAGTGCAACAGCTCAGGCAGAGGTCAGAAGACCCGGTTGTTATTTTGCTGGATGAGATCGACCAGCTCCTACTTTGGGATATGCAACACGACGAAAACTCCGTACCGGAGGCCTTCTTCCGAGCATGTCGATCAATATCGCAATCTGGGGCAGCACAGTTCGTTTTTACTGGTGAACGAGTAATATCAAAGAAACTTTGGGACCCGCAGTCTCCCCATTGGAATTTCTGCCGCCCCATTCAATTAACTCAATTACCGCGCAAAGACGCGCTTGAACTACTGCTGATACCTCTAAGCGGTCTTGGCATTGACCTACCACAACGAAGTGAGACATCTGAACTGGTATGGCGGTTCACGAGCGGACATCCACAGCTCGTTCAGTTTCTAGGGGATCGGCTAATTCGAAATTTAGAAGTCGGGCGCCACAATACTTCATACTCCATCGATGCGGATGACGTTATGAAGGTGGCGCATTCGTTTGATTACGCCGAGCACTACGTTTCCACCTACCTCGGGCAAGCAAACAGTTTAGAGCGCGCTATCGCTCGTAGCTTTGGGGCCGCCTCAAAGAAAAAGGCACAGCTAAGGGACGTGGCAAGAAGCGAACACGCAGATGTTCTCGAGGACGAGTTCGAGACAGCGCTGCGTATGCTTCAATTGTACGGAATTCTTGAAGTTGAAGATAATCTTTTCAAGTTGAGAGCTGATTGGCTCCCTGAAGCGCTGACGCATTTTGGTGCATCTGAAAACGCAAGCATTTTATCGACAAGGAAATAATTTGATGGTTTTCTATCAGGGGCCTATCCCGATTGGGAACGACAGCTACATCGAGCGCGATTTAGTTAATATTCTTTGTGGTGAACTTCTAAACGAACGCTGGGTGTTGTTCCTTGGTCCGCGACAACATGGCAAAACTACGGCGTTAATTCGAGTTAAGAAGCTCATAGATGATGCCGGAATACAATGCGTCTATGTCGACTTGCAACAGCAACCACCGCTGGAGAGCTACTCTGGTTTCGTCAACTGGTTCTCAGCGAAGGTTGCAGAGCAACTTGGCGCAGAGTTCGAGCAAGATGAAAGCTTGGACGACTTACAGGTTGCACTAAATCGAGTGCTACCAGAAGGTACAAGCCGGGTCGTCGTACTTGTAGACGAAGCATCAAATATCCAAAGAGATGATTGGCGTAACTCATTCTTTGGCCAACTACGTGGTCTTTCGAGTGCAAGGGCATTCGCAGAGGACATAGACGCATCAAAGCGGCTTACATTTTTGTTCTCCGGCACGTTTCGGCCAGAGACGCTGATCGATGCAGCCAACTCACCTTTTAATGTTTGCGAAAAGATAGAAACGGTCGATTTGACTGAAGAAGAGGTGCATCGGCTGGCTATGCTCACACTAGGGGAGGATGAGCGGTCGCGACAAATTTCTGAAAAGGTGTTTTCCGCAGTAGGAGGTCAACCCTATTTGATACAGAGGTTGCTTGGAAAAGCATCGGGGGCCGAAAATCAGCAGGCTGCGTTAGCGACGGCGATTGATGAGCTTAAGACAGGCCAAGCCGATCATATAATCAACCTGTTCTCTCGCTATTTGGCTGAGACTAATTTGACGAAATTGGTTGCAACGTTGGCAGCTAATGGAGAGCTTGATAACTCTCCAGCTGACCCAGACTACGCGTTTTTGTGCACCGGTGGCCTTGCCAAAAGAAACGGCGGCAAAATTATTTTTAGAAATGCTGTTTACGAAGAAGTCGCCAAGACAAGCCCACAGATAGGGAACAGTGATCCAGCGGGTGAAAGAGCGCCTGTTTTTCCACTCAGACCTGAGAGTTTCAGAAAACTTATCGATGATGAGCTTAGAGAGATAGCATATAGTGCTCAACAAGGCGCCGTTGCTTCATACATGGGCAATAGCAACAGATTGGCACTGGCAGGATATGGCTGTTCAATTGAAGCCATCCTGATTGACTACCTAAAGCGCAAGTCTGAACAAGAAAGGCGCGCCGCGGGCCAACAAGCGCCGCAGTGCAACCTCAACAACTTCGAAACCTATGCAGACGCAGGCAGCCTACGTCTGGTTAACCTTGTCAAAATAGCCAATCGTCTCTTGGGCTCTAACGCCCAAGTGCCAGATGCCCTTAGGGATTGGAGAAACCTAGTTCACCCAAGCGTAGCCACACAAAACTATATGAGAGACGAACAACTGGCGCCAGAAGTTCGAGCTGCGGCTGCTCTTCACGAGATATTTCTGCGTGATCTACCTGAGCAGCCTTAGGATCGGATTGAATTTCCGGTGTAAGACTGCTGTGATAGTATTGGATTTAGTATACTAAGGCTCAGATAAGGTTAACTTGGGAGACGTTTTCCTTTGCCTCTCTTTTTGCCTTTTCGTTCCCGGGTGGTCTTTGTGTTCACCGACCATATACATGTACTTTCCAGGCACTTTATCGACGGGCTCCGGCTCTGGAACTGGCAACCGCTTCGGCGGGAGAAGTCTCAGCGAGCCTTCCGGGGCATCGTCCAATATCTGCGACCGGATGGAACGAGCCAAAACTTCGGCAACAAGCGACGGTACTGCATTCCCCAGCATTTTTTGCACATCGGTTCGGCCGCAATCAAACACCAAACCATCTGGAAAGGTTTGAATTCGGCACATCTCTTGTGTGGTCAGTTTGCGATTATTCCAGTGGAATGGACCAACTGCGGAACCCGGCTGCGCTTGTATGGTCCATGATGGCTGGTCTTTGGCAAGTTTCAACAGGAAACTCCAGTATCGAGTTCGCCAACCAAACAAGTTTTGACCGCCTCGGCGATTTGTATGCCAAAGGTAGTTGTGACCCTCAGGGATCGACGGTAGTAGATCACCCCATTTTCCCCCTACCGCAATTGAAGTTTCATTAGAATTCTTAGGAAGGTCTCCGATTGCATCCCAAGCCGTACGGAATGGCTCTCGATCATCCAAAGGCGCGATTTCGTCTACTGAAGCATGCGTTTCCGCAGGAAATTGAAAATCACGCCCGTCCCGGCTTGCGATAAGAAAAACGCGCTCCCGAGCTTGTGGAACGCCGTATCGAGCGGAATTCACCATTTTCCAGTGAACTTTGTAGTTAGTTCCAGCTTTTGTGTTAATCGCATCAATGCCAGACAACAGATGCTTCAATCCTTCGTCTTTGTCACGATAAACGAGCCCATACACATTCTCTAAGAGAAACGCTTTGGGCTTTGTATCGCGAAGCACACGCAAAAACGCATCCAGCGTAGACGCCCGAGGGTCGTCCAGCCGCCGAGTATCACCGTTAAACCAATATGACGACTTCGAGAACGGCTGGCAGGGTGGCCCGCCGATCAGTACATCGGCTTCTTCGGGAAGTAGCTGTGCCGCTGTGAGTATCTGTTCCGAAGAGAAGTTGTGTATGTCGCCTTCCAGAACAGGCCACTCAGGCCGATTGAGACGCATTGTGCGGCAGGCGACCTTATCGATTTCGCAAGCGACGCGCGTAACAAACCCTGCAGCTTCAAAGCCGAAATCAAGACCCCCGACACCTGTGTAAAGGCTTATGACTTTAAGTTCCTTAGACACGTGCGGACCCCAACTTCTTGTAGCGACTTGACCCTCGAAACACTACCTGTTCTGTACTAGGTTGACAATGACCCGACACTCGAACCACAAAAAGCCTTAGGAAAAAGCATTGAAGATTGACAAAGTAGCAGCGAAGGAGCTGGTGCGGCACCAAGCGGAGCGCGATGATGTACCATCTGCATGGATAGGTAAGGTTCGAGAGTTGTCGCGGTTGTGCGAAGAAGGGGTGTCCAAGACCCACTTGGCTTTTTTGGCGACCGCCATGCTTGCCAAAGCCTGCGACAGACGCGCAGACCTATTCGCTATTAAGCCGCAGCACGCCAAGAACGCAGAAGGAGCTTTTTCGGCTCGGGTTCTGTGTCATAGCGTCTTAGTCCCCCTATCCGCCGAGCTTGGGTTTAGCTTAGGTGTGACTGGGCGAGAACCTCTGAACAATCAGCCTTACTTTCGGATGACGCGGCTGGACGATGGTACACCGGTCCATCCGGGTGGTCGGGCGGCATTCGAGTACATGCTGGACCTAGTAAGAGAACTAGAGCAAGGCGACGAGGAAAATGCTGCTGACGCGTTAGCGGCCTTTGTCGCAGTTCGCAGAGAATTCCAGCCAAACTACGCCGACCATAGCTCTTCGATTACGGTTGTGCCTTGGAAACTGGCAGAACTGGCGGAAGGTTTCGTCAGCGAAGCTTCCGAGAACGGACGTAGAGCGCAAGCCGTTGCGGCGGGCCTAATGGATACTGTCTACGGCGCGGATAGGGTTGAGAGCGGGCGTGTGAATGACCCTAGTCGTCGGCATCCCGGAGATGTGTGCGTAGTTAACGCTGAAAGAACTGGCTGGGAAAAAGCTATAGAGGTGCGCGACAAACCGGTGGCAGCTTCAGATGTTCAAATATTTGGGAAGAAGTGCTTGGACTTAGGGGTAAGAGACGCCGCGCTTCTGATGGTTTCAGAAAAGCAAACTATTTTGGATAGCGTGGCTCTGCAGCGCTGGGCACAAAACTTTGGACTGGGCTTGACGCTGTTTGTGGGTTGGCAAAGTTTTGTGGAGCAAGTGCTCTACTGGAGCCCCCTAACAAAACCGGACGTTGCCAAATTGGCAATAGGAACAATCCACAAACGGCTGGTCGAGGTTGAGGTTGCGGAGACGTCTGTCGTTCGCTGGCAAGAAATAACTGCGAAGGCAAATACTTGACGCTAAATGAAGCTAGCGATACCGCCGAAGGCTGGCCAAAGCGTCGCGGTATTCATCAGTGACAACGTAAATACGGCTTCTGGGGCGAAGCGTCCTAAGAACACCCAAGTCACGCAGCGCATGAACGACAGAAAGCAGTCTTGGATTTCCGTAGGGCACAACCTTTCCAAAAGCTACCAGCGCGGCAATGATCGCCTCGGCAGTATGCGCATTGTCGGCTGTCCGTGTGATTTGGTACATCAGCTCCACAGCCGTAAAACTGCCCGGTGGCGGCGGGTCCGCTACAATCGATTGCAGTATGGGCTTCAAACGTCTGACCGCCACTTCGGCCAACGGTGCAATCATGGACACGACACCTTCAATGCTGTCGCGTCGTCTGCCGCCCACAACTGCATTATGGATAGCTGAATCTTTCAATGTTACCTCGAAACGGACGCGGCGGGTTGTTTTTGCGTAAATCTTGATGCTGATGTTCTGGGTCAGCTTAAGCTTGATGCAAGGACTTTGGCGCTGTATTTCGAGCGAAGGTGCGGCTGTATCGTACCAATCCTCAGCCATGGTTATGGCCTGCTCGGAGAGTATTTCTCTAAGCTGTAGAACCCAGTCAATTGGCGCGTTGCTATCGAACTCCCAGTAGAATTCGATTTCCCGAATTGAGAAGTACGGCAGAAGCACCGCCCTTGCTTTGCTGTGCTGAAATGCAGTCTGAACAGATTCCGATAGAACGCTTTGCGCCAATGTCAGGTATTCACGAAGCTGGCTTCCACGGGGAGATGCAAGAGCGAACGCATATTTCTTGTTCGGCCCTATTATGAGATTGGTTGCAGGCCGGAGAGGAATTTCGTTTTCGTACCAGTTTTCGTCCGGAGAAATTGCCAAGACGTACTCAGAAACCAACTTTGGGCGATCCAGCCGGGTGATGCGTTTTAACGCCTGAGCCTGAACGAAGCGCGTATGGTTGAGTGTGGCTTCAAACGCGAGGCGGCCCACTTCGCCATCTTGGGGGCTGGTCAGGCGGGATTGCCATAAGACTTCGGCTGCTTTGCCCGAAATTAGAGGCTTGCTTGCACCCAAGCTATCCCGGTTGGGATTGGAGCGGAACTTTAGGTGACGGACGTCCCGAATTCGTTCAACCAACTGGTTATTGAAAAGCGGCAAGCATTCGCCATCTACCGAAGTTACCTCCGCTTCACGCAACCCCGACAAAGCCTCACAGATATGATCCCTTTCCCCGAATAATGCCCAGTCGCCCACATCTATGCGGATACGGTCAATAAACGCATTTTCAGCATTGATTTGCGTAGACGGTGACAGTTGCCGTACAAAACTGTCTCTTCTGACTATTAGGTTTGACATGGGGGGTTAGGAATATTCCCGATGGTAGTATGGTTACGGTCTGCATACCTTTTCCACACTCGCTGGACTGTAGATGGATGCCACTGTCCGGCCGTATAGGATGGTACTTTGTCGAAATTTAGCCGATCTGCGATTTTTCTGACCGAAAGGCCATTCGCTTTGTGCTGCTTTATCACTGGCCCCAGCTTGTCGCTGTAAGCGTCGGCATCTGCGATTTTCAGATCGGCAAGCGCTTGGCATGATTTGCCAAGTTTTACTCCCCTAGCTTTTGCTGCCGCCAGAGCGGCTTTGGTTCGCTCCGAGATTGCCCTACCTTCATGCTCAGCCACTGCAGCCATAATGTGAAGTACAAATCGGTTCGCCTCGGGCATGTCCACCGCGCGGAAAGGAACACCGCTCTCAATAAGGCCAGAGATGAAGTGTACGTTGCGGGCAAGTCGGTCGAGCTTGGCGATGATGAGGGTTGCCCCCTCCTGCTTGCATTCTTCAAGAGCATATAGGAGCTGTTTCCGCGAGTTGCGCTTACCGCTTTCTACCTCCACGTACTCATTGATAAGTTGACCGCCGGATTGGGTGACGAAGCGGTCCACTACCGTTTTTTGTGCTTCCAGTCCAAGACCGCTCTTTCCTTGGCGGTCAGTCGAGACCCGAATATAGGAGATATATTTTTCCGCGAAATCCATTATGTGCTCCTGTAAACGTTGGTTCGTTCAGGTACACCTGGTCACCTCGATTGCCTTTGCGTAGGGTTTACGCCGCTTTTTTCGACGATGAGGGCGATTGTGTCTTGGCAACACGCTTATGTGAGGTATCGCACCGAAAACATTAGGCTTTTTGCTGCAATCGATTGCATTGAGGGTATCGCTACACGTACGAGCAACCGTTTTGTACTATTTTGTAATAATTTTCAGTAGGTTGCTTTGTAATTCGTTATGTCTATTTTCCTATAGGCCCTACAGCACCGAACACTGGCTTCCATTCGAATTTCCCTGTAAGTTTGTTATGTCCCTTCCCATTTACTGTCCGCAATTTTTTGGCCTGCAGAGAGTAGGGGGGGGGGGTCGTAGTGTCGATTTTTGAAAGTTTGGGTGCCCTATTCTGGTTTGTCGCGCGTGTAGTCCTGTTGCGAATATCCACTCTTATTGTACTCATCTAGCAACGCGATCTGGTACTTCACGCCACTACCTCTTCCAAAAGAAACAGGACCTTGACCCTTGCTGCGTAGGTTGCGCAAGGTTTGCTTGGTCTTGTTCACATATCTTGCTGCGTATGTGATGTCGCACCATTTGCCGTCCTCTGACACCCAGCCGCCGCTTTTCTGTTCTTCTAACTCTTTGACCCGTCGTTCGAGGCTCCTGATTTTTAGGCGGAGCCTTACGGTTTCCGGCGTTTTAATGCCTTTCTTAAGTTTCCGCTTCGACCTGTTTTGATCGTCGGGCATGCTCGCTTATTCCCCTCTGGCTGGTCCTGCTGATAGCTGGTCGAGCTACGGCGGTTAGTTTCAATGGACGTGATGGCATTTTCAAGGTCGCCGCGTACAGCCGTTTCAAAGGGGTGTGCATATCGCCGTGTCGTGATCGGACTTGTGTGCCGCAAAATAGCTTGCGCGGAGTGGAGGCCGCCAGTCCGTGCCACATACGTCCCGACTGTGTGACGAATATCTTTTAGGCAGGCGTTGGGAAGCCCCGCTAAATCACAGGTGCGCTTCCAAGGTTTTGTGAGCGTTTTCAATCGTTCTTCTGGGTTGACGCCTGGGAATACCCAGCCTTGTCGATGGTCGCTAGATGCAATTGATTGCAAGAAATTCACCGCAGCATTTGCCAATAGCAACCTTCCCTCACCAGTTTTGGTACTATGCAGAGTGGCGACGCCCGACCCCAAGTCGATGTCCTCCCAGCGGAGGCGCAAAACCTCTGACGGTCTACACCCCGTGAAGAACAAAAGAGTAATCGCTTCAAAGGCGACTTTGCTCCTAGGCATTTGCTTTTGTGCCGCTTCTATTGCACGAAAAATACGGGCCTGTTCGGTGTCTGAAAAATAGTGCTGCTTGGGTCGTTCCTTATTCATCTTAACCCGCGATGCTGGGTTGCTGCCGCGCGGTATCACATCCCAGTCTTCGGCCTTAAAGAGCATTGCCTTTACAACGCTGAGCATGCGGTTTGCGCGGATCGGTGCGCTCGACATTGACGCATGTAAGGATTCGATGTCCAAGCGCGTCAACTCGACCAAAGGAAGTTTCCCAATTTTCGGCACCACTCGACTCTCCAGTACTCGCTCATATTCTTTGAAGGTGGATGGAGCCAATGTTCTCTTTGCTTGGTCGCGCAGATAGATCGCCGCGAACTCCGCGACGGTCATCGCGTTTCTTTGGTTGATCCTGTCACTTGCTGGATCAGCACCATTGCTTACTTCAACCGCAAGTTCCTTCGCCTTCCGGCGGGCTGTTGATACTGAGATTTCACCCAGCTTACCGACTGTAAGCTTTCGCTGCCGACCGAATAACGTGCGGTACCTGTAAACAAATACCTTACGGCCAGCGGGGGTGACCTTGAGCAAGAGACCTACGGTTTTCGGATCGTTCACGGTGTAATCTGAGGGTCCCGGCTCAGCATTTCTTAAACCCACTTCTGTGAAGGCCACATGCTTCGGTGGGGCAGGTCGGCTTTCAAGCCGCGGTCGGGGTCTTGGTTTTTTAGGGCGCATATAGGGCACAAAGCTCCGGGAGTTATCCGTATGCTTTGAGTGTATTCTCCAAGTCGATCTTTGAAAATATCAAATAAAATTAGTAACTTATGTGGCTTTGTGATGGTATAGTATAAATTGGTATAATCGGAAAAAACGGCTGTTAATCAATTGGTCGTAGGTTCGATCCCTACCGCCGGAGCCAAAGATTTGAAGGACTTAACGCACGCCCGCTAGGTCCTTTTTCTTTTAGGACGACAGCCTAGCTGCGATATTCGCGTTCGGTTACCACCTTGCGAAAGCGCTGATCCAAACCAACGACGAAGCGTGTGAAAACGAGATTTGCAACGCGCTGGTATGTGCTGGGAGCCTGTGGGGGCAGCATGATTGGCGAAATGCTTGGACCGCCCAATTAGCGCCATCTCCTGCGGCACGCATGCCGACATGGTAAAGGTCGGGATCGAATTCCCGCGCTCAAAAATGAGATTTAAAGGCCCAGATAAGCCTTGCGAACAGCAGGGTGTCCTTCCAGTTCTTCCGCCGGACCTTCCAGCACGATCCGGCCATGTTCCAAGACATAACCGCGATCTGCGACTTTCAGGACCTGGCGCACATTCTGCTCGACCAAGAGGACGGGCAGGCCCGTGGCGGCGACGCGTTGAATGGCGGCCATCACGTCCTTGACCAAGAGGGGTGAGAGGCCGAGGCTCGGCTCGTCCATCAATAGCATCTTGGGCCGCAGCATCAGGGCGCGCGCGATGGCCACCATTTGCTGCTGCCCTCCGGACAAGGCGCCCGCCGGGCTGCCTGCCAGACGGACCAGATCGGGGAAAAGCGCGTGCACCTCCGCGAGGCTTTCGTGGCGGCGCGCGCGCGCCTCCGGCAGGAAGGCTCCGAGAAGCAGGTTGTCTTCGACCGTAAGGTTCGGGAACAGCTGCCGTCCCATCGGCACATGCGCCAGCCCTTTTTGGGCCATCTGGTGCGGTTTGACGTTGCCTATGGCCTCGCCGTCAAACAGGATTTGCCCCTTCCAGGTCGGGATCATGCCCGAGACGGCGCGCAAAATGGTCGATTTTCCGCTGCCATTGCCGCCGACAAGACCGACAAGTTCGCCCTGCCGAACCTCGAGATTGATGTCGAACGCCACCTGAAGCGTGCCGTAGCCCAGATCGACGCCTTCGACTGAAAGAACGCTCTTGCTCATTCCGTCCCCAGATATGCTTCGATCACTTGCGGATCGCTTGTGACGGCCTGCGGCGTGCCTTCGGCGATGCGCGCACCGCTCGCCAGAACGATGACGTGATCGGACAGTTCGATGATCGCCTCCATGATATGCTCGACCATGACGATGGCCATGCCGCTGTTCTTCAGCCCGTGGACCAGCCCGATCATTTCGCGCAGCGCAGGTGGGTTGAGGCCCGCCATGATCTCGTCCAGAAAAAGGACCTTGGGACGCAGCGCCAAAGCGCGCGCAAGTTCCAGTCGGCGCCGCCTGGCCAGGTTGAGATCCATGGCCGGCTGATGCGCGCGATCACCCAGACCGACGATCTCAAGCTGCTTTAGTGCAAGATCCTCGGCATTCTTGCGTCGCGGCTCTGACAGGAATGCCCCGATCAGCACGTTTTCCAGTACCGTCAGCTCCTCAAAAGGGCGCTCGGTCTGGAACGTGCGCCCCATTCCCAGGCGCGTGCGTGCGTAGGCGGGCGCCTTCGTGACATCTTGGCCCGCGAAGGAGATCTGCCCCTCATGGACCGGCACATAGCCGGTCAGCGCGTTGAAGAGCGTCGTTTTCCCGGCCCCGTTGGGCCCGATAAGGCCCAGAATTTCGCTGTCCGCAACCCGCAGCGAGACATGATCGACCGCGACCACGCCGCCGAAGCGGACGACGATTCCATCAGCCTTGAGAGCGTCGGGCATATCGCCTCCGGATCATGTTTCTGGCCGCCTCGCCAAGGATGCCACGCGGCATGAAGAGGACAACGATGAGAATGAGAAGCCCGTAGATCAGCAGGTTGGCCTCGGCGAAGGCGGTGCGGAAAATCTCGCCCGCGCCGATGATCAGCACGGCCCCGACAAGGGGGCCGAAAATTGTCCCGCGGCCGCCGATGATGGCGGTCAGGGCAATCTGGATCGAGAGCAGCAGGTAGAACATGATATGCGGCTCGAGAAAGGACAAAAAGATGCCGTAGATGCCGCCGCCGGCGGCCGTCAGCGCGCCCGACACCATGAAGGCGCGCAGCTTGATCGCACGCGGATCGATGCCGGCGGCCATGGCCGCGTTCTCGTCCTCGCGCACGGCGCGCAGCTGATAGCCAAACCGCGCCATCGACATCCAGGCGGTGCCACCAAGGCAGACCAGTGCAAAGACCAGTGCCATGTAGAACTGGGTCGCACGCTCGAAGAAATCGATGCCGAAGGGCTCGGGCAGGGTGGCAATGAAGACGCCTGTGGCGCCCCCGGTCAGCCAGCCCTCGTTGATGGCGACGAGGCGCAGGATTTCGGCTACGGCGATGGTCGAGAGTGTGAAGTAGGGCCCGCGCAGCCCAAATGTGATCGACCCCCAGAGCCAGGCCAGCGCGGCCGCGGCCAGCATTGCCAGCGGAAGGGTGATCCAGGGCGCAAGCCCGTGATCGATCTGTCCGATGGCGACGACATAGGCGCCCAGCCCCACAAAGGCCGAATGCCCGAGGCTGACCTGACCGGCCCATCCGCCAAGGATATCCCAGGCCGTGGCCCAACCGATGAACAGCAGCATGCTGATCCCCACGGTCATGTATGCCGGAAAGACATGCGGATAGGCCAGTCCGACGAGTGCGAAGAGCGCGATGGCGCCAAATGTCATGGGCCGGCTCATACGCGTTTCACCGAGCTGCCGAAGAGGCCTTCGGGCCGCAGGAGCAAGATGAGCAGGAACGCGATAAGCCCGTAGGCGTCACGGTACTCGGAGGCCAGATAGGATGCCCCCAGCACTTCGACGACGCCCAACAAAAGCCCCCCGCCAATGGCGGCCCCGATGCGACCCAACCCGCCCAGAACCGTCACGACAAACGCCTTGAGCGTGAAAATGGCGCCCGTGGTGGTCGGGGTGGCAAACAGCAGCGGGATCAGTGTCGCACCGGCGATCATCGCCAGCATGACACTGAGGCCGAAGACGATGGAGTGAATCCGCGTCGTGTTGATGCCGACCAATTCGGCGCCAAGACGATTTTCGGAAGTGCCCCGGATGGCCCGTCCGATTTCCGTCCGCTCGAGCACGAGGTAGAGACCGATAATGGCAAGCGCGGTGGCCAGACCTGCCAGAAGCAGGACCACCGAAATCCGGACTGGCCCGACGGCGATGGTCGAAGCCGCGTAGCTGACCTGAACCGACTGCGGCTCGCCGCCGAAGGTCAGCAACAGCGTGTTGCCGATGACGAGCGACAGCCCCAGCGTGGCCAGCATCGACGCTTCGGCAGGCGCCTCGACAAGGCGCGCCAGCATCAGCCGTTCGATGAGCACGCCGGTCAGGAACCCGACGGGCATGGCGATGACAAGCGACAGATAAGGGTCCCAGCCGAGGACCAGGTTGAACAGGACGGCGGAATACATGCCCAGAACCACGAAATCGCCGTGGGCGAAGTTGATCGTGCGCATCACGCCAAATATCAGGGTCAGCCCGACCCCGACCAGCGCATAGACACCGCCGATCAGAAGGCCGTTCGACAGGTTCTGCGCAAACGCAATGAAGTCGAGCATGATGTGTTATTCCAGACTTGGGCGGCGCTTATCGACTAAGGGCGGCGTGGCCTGCCAAGATTTCATGGCAGGCCGCTTTGACAGGGATCAGCGTGCATCCCAAGCCGGGTTCGGAAACCGGACTTCTTCTGCCGCAAGGTCCGCGGGGTAGACTGTTACATGCCCACCATCCTGAATTTGCAGGATCAGGCTGCGGATCGGGTTCTGGTTCTGGAACTCGCCCTCGTCCTCGAATTTGACCGTCGTCACGGCGGTGTCGAGATCGGTCGCCTTCAGAGCATCGCGCACGGCGGTCCGGTCTGTCGATCCGGCGCGGCGCAGGGCGTCGGCCGCGACGGTCAGGGCCAGATAACCTTCGGCCTCGTAGAATGAGGGCTCGGCGCCGGCGGCTTCCTTGAGGCGGGCATAGAGATCCTGTGCGCCCTCATATTGAACGTCCTTGCTCCAGCTGACGGCGGTCACGACATATTCCGCCAGATCGCCGACCTGATCGATGAAGCTGGTCAGGGCGGCAGACGTATCCATCGCGATGACCTTGGCGTTGAGGCCAACTTCGCTGATCTGGCGGGTCAGGGCGACACCGTCCTCGGCATAGGAGATCATGTAGAGGATATCGGGCTCGTTCTCGCCGATGAACCGGTTGAGGATCGGGCGGAAATCGGTCACGCCCTGATCGTATGCTTGGCGGCCGACCACTTCATAGCCGCGCTCCTCGGCCAACATCTCGCCCTTCTCGGCCAGCGATGTGGGCCAGGCGCCATTGCCCGAAATGATCGCGATGGTCTTCAGCTCTTCGTCCTTGGTCTCGCGCAGCCAGTCGAAATAGTCGAAATAGGCGCCTGCGACGATGGTCGAGTTGTGCTTGGCGCGAAAGACCCAAGGCGAGCCGGGCTTGGTGATTGAATCGTCCGCACTGCCCAGAACCAGCAGGGGAATTTCCTGGCGTGTCATGATCTGCGCCATCGGGCCGGTGATAGAGGACGCGTATGAGCCGATGACCGTTGGCACGCCCGCATTGTCCAGGCTTTCAACCGCTGCGAGGGCGCTTTGTGCTTCCGAGCGGTCGTCTTGAATGTTCAAGGTCAGGTCTTCGCCATTGATGCCACCATTGGCGTTGATCTCGTCCAGCGCGACTTCCATGCCGGTCAGATAGCGGTCGCCGAAGGCCGAGAAGGCGCCCGAGAGGCTGTTGATCACGCCGATCTCTACCTCCGCATGGGCGGCGGTCCCCATAGTCAGGCCAGCGGCAAGCGCCAAAGTCAGATTCTTTCTCATCACATCAAGCTCCTGTTTGAACATGATCGCCGCGACACTCGCGGACGCATCAATATTGCGAAACTCCGAAAGCCATAGTTGTAATAACAAATAACTTACGTCAAGTAACGCTAAGAGAATTTTTGGAGCCTAGCCATGCCAGCCAATGATCCGTTGCAGACCGGGGGAATTTCCAACTTCAGCCGCCAGTTTCGCGAGGGCGCGCTGACCGCCGAAAGCGTGACCCGAGATTACCTCGACCGTATCGCGGCGCTTGACCCGAGGCTGGGCGCATACGCTTATGTGGCCGCCGATGATGCGATCCGCCAGGCGCAGGCGATTGATGCCATGCGGGCGGCAGGCTGTGATCTGGGGCCGCTGATGGGTGTGCCGATTGCGGTCAAGGATCTCATTCGCGTCGACGGGATGCCAGTCACGGGCGGCACCAAGCTGGAGGTCCAGGATCTGATAGGCCCCGAGGGGCCGGTTGTTCAGGCGCTGCGCCGGGCTGGATGCATCATCCTGGGCAAGACCAAGACAGTGGAGTTCGCCTTGGGCATCACGGGCGTCTCGGCGCCGCACGGCACCCCGTGGAATGCGCATGACACCGACACACATCGGCTGCCCGGCGGATCAAGCTCGGGCTCCGCCGTCGCGATGGCCGCGGGCCTCTGCGGCTTTGCGATCGGCAGTGATACCGGCGGCTCGGTTCGGGTACCCGCGGCCTTGAATGGGGTTTTCGGTCTCAAGACATCGTTCGGACGCCTCTCCAACGACGGGGCATTCCCGCTGGCCGCCCATCTTGATTCGATTGGCCTTTTGACACGCGATGCGCGCGATGCCGAGATTATCTTTTCTGTCCAGACAGCTGAGGCGCCCGCTCCAAAGAGGCCGATATCGGCGCTGAGGATCGGCAGACCCAGCACGTATTTCTTCGATGGGATCGAGCCATCGGCGGCAGAGCGCGTCGAGCGGGCGATTGATCTGCTGTCTCGGCACGGGGCGTCGATCGAGCCGGTCGATATCCCCGAAGCGCCTGAACGAGAAGACTACTTTCCAGCCGTCTTGCCGGTGTGCCTCGTCGCATCGCTGGGTCGCGAGCGGGCCGAAGAAGGTCTTTCGTTGATGGACCCGGTGATTTCAAAACGGGTCAAGACGGCATTTGACGTTGACGCGATCCGCTTGGTGCAATTGGAAGCGCGGCGATCGGCATCGATGCGCGCTGTCCACGCACGCATCGCAGGGTTCGACGCTTGGATATCGCCAACCGTCAGCGATGTCGCCAGTCCCGTCTTGGCGCTCGAGGATCCGGAAAAAGGCTTTGAGCTGGCCCTTGGCATGACGCGCAACACGCAGCCTGCCAATTATCTCGATCTCAGCGCGGTTTCGATACCTCTGCCAACGGATGACGGACAGATGCCCTTCGGCTTGCAATTGATGGCGGGGCCGGGCCGTGAATTCGAGTTGATGGCAATTTCGCAATCCATCGAAAATGCTCTCGAGGACGGGATGAGTCGGTGAACTCAAAGATCGTTTGGTGGACGTGACTATTCAGGGCAGCCCTGCGGGTTTGGTCGCGTTTCCATCCGCGTGCGGCCGCTGCAGCGCGGTGATAATGCTGCTTGGCTCGACACGGTGATCGACCGATGATGTCCGCACTGCCTTCTGATTTGAGAGCCGCGTTTGAGTAGCTTTGCAGGTCCAAACCTTGCGCGGCTGGCAGTTATCCGGGGTGGGGAACTCTGTCTGCAATCCGGGCGCGCTATTACTTGGGGTCTTTCGCAGGTCGACGCGTGAACACTGAACCGGCATCGAGCGCGCCGTGAGGCGCGACCTCGCCCCGTTCGCTGAGGTCGATGAGATGCGCCAGGACATTGCGCGTGGCGGCCGGCAAGAGCTTGGCAGGTATGTCCCGATAAAGCGCGCGCGCGAGGGTAGGGGCATCGGCGGCGCCCTTGGTCAATTCCACCAGAATGGCCGCCTCGCGCGCGGCACGATTTTCGATAAGCCAGGTCATGCGGTCCTCGGGTTTCGACACCGGCGCGCCATGGCCGGGGTGCAGTATGGCGGGCGACAGGCCCAGCAACCGCTTGCACGACGCGACGAAGGCCGCGGCATCGCCATCGGGCGGCGAGACGAGCGAACTGGCCCATCCCATCACCAGATCGCCGGTAAATATCGCATCATCGGTGGCGAAACACATATGATTGCCGAAATGGCCGGGCGTCCAGAGCGCGCGCAAAGCCCAATCCTCGCCGCTCACGATTTCATCATCGGCCAAGGCGCGGTCCGGCCGGAACGCGGTATCCACGCCTTCGCCGCCGCCAAGCGTGCCCGCAGCCGCAAGACGCGCCATGACCGGACTGCGTCCCGCCTGTGCATCCCCAAAGGCCAGCACCGGGGCGCCCGTGGCCTCGGCCAAGGGCCGGGCCAGCGGGCTATGATCGCGGTGGGCGTGTGTCACGAAGATATGTGTGATGTGCTGGCCCGGCGTCAGCGCGTTCAGGATCGCGCCCAGGTGCGCTGCGTCATCCGGGCCGGGGTCGATCACAGCAATGCCGCGCGTGCCCAAAAGATATGTGTTGGTACCGCGGAAGGTCATCGGCGATGGGTTCGGCGCGAGAATGCGGCGCAGGGCTGGATTCAGCGTGTGGGGGACGCCCGGCTGCGGATCGAATTCGGGGGCTGTCGGCGGCATATCGGCACGGCTCCGTCCGGATCTGGGTGGCCCCAACGCTAGCCGCGCCGCGCTGCAGGGTCCAGCGCGGCCCGCCTTGCGCGCCTCATGGCTGCGCTGTAGCGTCGCGCCATGTTTCGATGGCTCAAGCGCACCATGCCGCGCGGCCTTTATGGCCGCGCCTTTCTGATCCTGCTTTTGCCGGTGATCTCGCTGCTTCTTGTGGTGTCGGTAGTCTCGGCTCAGCGCCTCTTCGAGGGGGTGACGCGGCAGATGACCACGTCGGTCAGCCGCGAGGTCCGGCTGATGCTGGACGCACCCGACCCCGCGCCCATCGCAGAGGCATTGGCCATCACCATAGGTCCAGTCGCCCTGGATCAGATCCCGCGCGAGAATGTGCGCCGGTGGTACGATATCACCGGCATCATCCTGCTGGACGAAATCGAAACACTGCTGCCCCGCCTGCGCGCGGTCGATCTGGGCAACACGCAGATCGTGCATCTTTACTTCGTGCAGGACGGCCAAGGCACGCGCATGACGGTCGACCGGCGCCGTTTTTCGGCGTCCAATCCCCATCAGCTATTCGTCAACATGCTGTTTTTCGGCGTTCTCATGACGGTGATCGCCTATCTTTACCTGCGCAATCAGCTGCGCCCTATCACGCGGCTGGCCCGCGCCGCCGAGGCCTTTGGCCGGGGCCGGAATGTGCCCTATCGCCCCTCGGGCGCCAATGAGGTGCGCGCGGCGGGCAGTGCCTTTCTGGACATGCGCGCCCGGATCGAGCGACAGATCGAACAGCGCACGCTCATGCTGTCGGGGGTCAGCCATGATCTGCGCACACCGCTGACCCGGCTCAAGCTCAGCCTCGAGATGCTGGAGGACGAAGACGAGCGCGAGCCGATGCTGCGCGATGTGCGCGACATGGAGCGGCTGCTGGACGCATTTCTGGACTTTGCGCGCGGCACTGCAGAGGGCGAGGCCGAGGAGGTGGATCCCGCCCAGCTGATCCGCCGCATCGCCGAAGATTGCGAACGCGCCAGCATCCCCGCAACGATCCACGAAATCAGCGGCGAGGGGACGGTGCCGCTGCGCCCGGTCGCGCTGCGCCGCGCCATCGAGAACCTCATCGGCAACGCCGTGCGCTATGGCACCCGCGCCGAGCTGTCGATGGTGCTGAGCGAGCGCGCCTTGCGCATCACCATCGAGGATGACGGACCCGGCATACCCGAGGATCGCCGCGAAGAGGCGTTGCGCCCCTTCGCGCGGCTCGAGCCATCGCGTAATCAGGACAAGGGGCCGGGCGTGGGTCTCGGCCTCTCGATCGCCACGGATATCGTGCGGGCCCATGGCGGCGCACTGCGTCTTGGCACGTCCGAGCGTCTGGGCGGTTTGCGCGCCGATCTGGTTATCGGAAGATGAGTGCGTGCCGCTTTCTCCGGCGGCGCTGGAATTCATGGACTACCGCACGGCCCCCTATGCTATAGGCAGCGGGGCGTAGACCACCGTATAGAGGCCGGATGACGACCAAGACCAACGCACCATTCATCTGGATCGAGATGCAAGGCGGCGCGCCCGTCTGCCGGGGCGATGCCAGCTGGCGCTCGGGGCGCGAGATCGCGGGTCCCATCGGCAGGCTCTTTGCCGTGTGGCAGTGGGACGGTGCCCGGCTGGAGGCCGAAGTGGACTCGCACGGATTTCACAGCCTCTTCGTCTACGAAAAGGACGGCGTGATCGCACTTGCCCCGAACCTGCTGACGCTGGTCGAGGCGGGGGCGGACAGCACACATGACCAGCGGGCGCTGGCAGTCTTTCATCGCATCGGCGTTTTCATCAATGACGACACGCCGCTCAAACACATCCGCACCCTACCGCCCGCCGGGCGCCTGATATGGCAGGCGGGCCAAGCCACCATAACCGGCGGCGCGCCCATCCCCAAGGCGCAGAGCATTACGCGCAAGGATGCGGTCGAGGGCATGACGCAGTTTTTTCGTCAGGCAATGACCCGCGTGCTTGATGCCAGCGACGATCCCGTGACGCTGCCCCTCAGTGGTGGGCGCGACTCGCGTCACATTCTGCTCGAAATGCTGCATCAGGGGCGCGCACCGCGCCAATGCGTCACGTTTCACCATAACGGTGCGGAGATGAATAATGAGGCGCTGGCGGCCCGCGCCGTCACCGCGCGTGCGGGCGTCGCCCATGACGTGCTGGGCTACCCGCGCCCGCGCCTCGCCGATGCGCTGCGCTGCACAATCCTGACGGGGCTATGCGCCGATGAGCATGCCCAGATGATGCCGCTGCATGACTATGTCGCGCGGAAGGGCGGCACGGCAATGGACGGGATCGCTGGCGACATCCTGACCAACCCCGACAATGACGCCGAGGCGTTCTTTGCGCTGGCCGAGAAAGGCGATTTCACCGGCATCGCGCGTGGTTTGACCGAGGGGCACGCGCGCGTCATTTCGCAACCCGGATGGGGGCGCGGCGCGGGTCCGATCCTGTCGCCTGACATGGACGAAGAAGTGCATGACTATCTGGGCCGCGCCATTGCGCAATATGCCGACGCTCCAGACCCTTACCAGATGTTCTGGATGTATCATCGCACCCGGCGCGAGATCAATTTCGTCAGCCAGTCGATCCTGTCGGGCGCGGATCAGGTGCTGTGTCCTTATCTCGATCCCGACTTCGCGGAGTTCTGCCTGTCGCTGCCCTACAGCGTCACGCGGGACCAGCTTTTGCATGACGATGTGATCGCCGGAGCCTATCCGGACTATGCGGATATTCCCTACGCCGCCGGCTTCGCGGCGCCGTCCGCTCGGGGCGGCGGTATGGCGCATAAACTGCGTAGCGGGGTCGACATGCTGCGGATCACGGCGGCTTTGGGGCCAAAGGCCGTCGCGCAGCGGCGTGATTTCTTGCGGCCGCCTGCGCAGCTCAAGCGGATGCCGGATACGGCCCTGCGCCTCCACACCCTTTGCCTAGATGGCTTGACTGCCGGGCGCGCGCGCCGCCTGCGCGAGATCGCCGAGCAACTCGAGGCTGCGCAGCCCCGGCGTCTGGTTTCAGAGCGAATGGACGGGAGGCCTGCATGATCGACCTCTTGCTGCGCCGTTTGTCGCGGGCGGCCCAAGCCCGTAAGCGCGCCGGGGCGTATCGCCGGCCTTTCGATCCGGGCGCCGCGCGCAAGATATTGCTTTTGGCGGTGGATCACCCAATCCCGCAGAGCCAGATTTTCGGATTTCACCATTATGCGGACCGGTTTCGCGATAAATGGGATGCCGATATCCGCGAGTATCCTGTGGATGCGCCTCTTGATGCGTCACTTGCAGAAGAGGCGACAACTGTCTGCATTCAAACGTATTTCGATATTCCTGATGCGGATCTTGCCGAGCTGTTCTCCGCTATCCGTGCGCTTAACCCTGACGCGCGGCTCGTCTATCTCGACTGGTTCGCGCCGACGGATTTGCGCTTGGCCGATCGGGTCGGGCCGCGCGTGGACGCTTATGTTTCCAAACACCTGCTGTCTGATCGCAGGCAATACGGCCAGCCGACCTTCGGCGACACGACATTGATGGATTACTACGGTCGCGCGTATGATCTGCCGCACGAGGAGCAGACATTCAACGTTCCCAATATCTTCTTGGATAAACTTCATCTCGGTCCCTCCTTCCTGACCGCGGATTTCATGCTGCCCGTTTTCGAGCGCGGCAAGATGCCGGACGGCCCGCGACCCACCGATCTGCACGCGCGGATCGCAATCGAGGGCACGCCTTGGTATAGCGCCATGCGCGGGGCCTGCGCCGAGGCGGTCGCGCAGCTGGGCGGCGTGCGCAAGGTGACCGGCTTCGGCATCCGGCATGACAAGTTCCTGCGCGAGCTGCGCGCTTCCAAGATCTGCTTCAGCCCGTTCGGCTATGGCGAGGTGTGCTGGCGCGATTACGAGGCGATCCTCTGTGGCGCGACGCTGCTGAAACAAGACATGGGTCACGTAGCGACCGCGCCCGACATCTTCGTGCCGTTCGAGACTTATGTGCCGGTAGCCTGGGATCTATCGGATTTTGCCGAGCGTGTGACATGGCTTCTTGAGGATGACGCCGCGCGGATCCGCATCGCGCGGAACGCGTTTGAGGTCTTGCACGATTACGCCCGCTCGGGCGGCTTCGTCGATCAGATGGCGTCCGCGCTGTTCGGGGCGGCCCAGCCGTGAGCGCGGAGGTCGAGGCTGTCGTGATCGGGCGCAACGAGGGCGCGCGCCTGATCGCGTGCCTCGCGTCTCTCGAAGGGCAGGTGGCCCGGATCATCTATGTCGACAGCGGTAGCACCGATGGCAGCGTCGAGGCGGCGCGCGCGGCGGGTGCCGAGGTGGTGACGCTCGATATGGCGCGCGCCTTTACGGCGGCGCGCGCGCGCAACGCCGGGCTGGCCCTGGTCCGCGCGCCTTTCGTCCAGTTCATTGATGGCGATTGCCAGTTAAGCTCCGGCTGGATCCCCGAAGGCTTGGCGCATCTAGCGGAACATCCGCAAACCGCCGTGGTCTGTGGCCGCCGGCGCGAGATCCATCCCGAGGCGAGCGTTTACAACCGTCTGTGCGATATCGAGTGGGATACACCTGTCGGCCCCGCGCTGTCTTGCGGTGGTGATGCGTTGATGCGCCGCGCGGCGCTGGATGAGGTGGATGGCTTCGATCCCGCGCTGATCGCGGGCGAAGAGCCGGATCTGTGCCTGCGCCTGCGCATCGCGGGCTGGGCGATCTGGCGGCTGGACGCGGAAATGACGCTCCATGACGCTCAGATCCTGCATCTGGGCCAATGGTGGCGCCGCGCCCGCCGGGCGGGTCATGCCTATGCCGAGGGCGCCGCACGCTTTGGGAGGCTGCCCCATCGCCACTGGGTGCGCGAGACGCGGCGGGCGCTGATCTGGGGCGCGGTGCTGCCTCTGGTGATCGTCATCGGCGGCGCGCTCTGGTGGCCGCTGGCGCTGCTGGCGCTGGCCTATCCGGCGCAAGTGATGCGCCTCGGGCTGCGCAGCGGGAATTGGCCTTGGGCGGTCTTCAGCGTGCTGGGCAAGTTCCCCGAGGCGGGCGGCGCGCTACGCTATTGGCTGGCGCGGCTCCGCGGACGGCGGGGCGGGCTGATCGAATACAAGTGAGCCGTCAGCGCGCACGCCAGGCGCGCCAGGCCAGACCCGGCAGGATGGCAAAACAGCGCGTGTAACGGGGGATCAACCGCCGCGGATTGGTCGCCGCGCGCCAGAGCCATTCGAGCGCGAGCGCGCGGACGAGGCGCGGCGCCCGCCTCTGGTGCCCGGCCAGAAAATCCAGACCCGCACCGATCGAAACGAGCCCCACCGACGGCGCGCATTTGGCCCCACGCGCGGCCAGAACCTCCTGCTTGGGCGCGCCCAGCGCAAGAAAGCAGAGCCCTGCGCCCGACGCTTCCAGCTCGGCCAAAATGTCCCGTGCCGCGTCGCTCTCGGGATCAAAGCCCAAGACGGGCGCGTGGCGGTAGGCCACGCGCAGCGCGGGGATCAGGCGGCGCAGATGCGCCTCGGCGCCTGTCAGCGCGGCCTCGGTGCTGCCGATCAGGGCGATGGGGCGCGCCTCCTCACTCGCCAGCCGCGCCAGCGGCACGATCATGTCCGAGCCGGGCATCAGCTCGACTGGCTGGCCTGCCAGCTGCGACAGCCACCGGATCGGGCGGCCATCGGCGACGATGATGTCCTGCTGCGCATAGGCGGCGGCGAAGTCCACATTGCGCCCGATCTGTGCCATGTGATCGAGGTTCACCGTCGCCATTGCAAACCCCGTCCCCGCGCGCAGATGGTCGCGCACATCCTCCATCACCGCGGCGCGGCGCGCGTGGGTGACGGGAACCTTTCGGCCATTGCGGGTGATCAGAAACATCGAGGCGCCTTGCTGGGACGGGTCTTCATACCGCCGCGGCGCTGCAATGCAAATGCCGCCGCGCGGGACAAGGCGTGTGCGGCGTGCTAAGACGCGATCAGCGCCCATGCCCTACCGGACGATCCATGCCCAACGCCCTTGCCTATCTAATGCTCGCGATCTGGCCGCTGGTCTGCGTGATGCTGGTGCGCCGCCTGCCGGCGGAGCGGGCGATCATCTGGTGCATCCTCGGGGGCTATCTGGTGCTGCCGCCGGCGACCGGATTCGATCTGCCGCTGGTGCCCGAGATGAACAAGGTCTCGATCCCGAATATCTGCGCCTTCGTCCTGGCAGTTTTCTACCTGCGCCACCGGATCACAATATGGTCCGAGGATTGGGCGATGCGGGTCCTCGTCCTGCTTTTTGTGCTGGGGGTGGTGCCGACCGTGCTGACCAATGGCGACGCGATCCTCTTTACGCTGCTGGGCGAGACGGCGCCCATCGTCTTCTCGGCCGCCTCACTGCCAGGGCTTGGCCTGCGCGATCTGCTGTCGGTCATTGTGGGGCAGGTGATCGTGCTCTTGCCGTTTTTCCTGGGCCGCAGCCTGCTTTCGAGTGAGACAGGGCTGCGCGAGCTTCTGATCGCGCTGGTGATCGGCGCGCTAGCCTATTCCATCCCGGCCTTGGTCGAGATCCGCCTCAGCCCGCAGATCAATACCTGGGTGTACGGCTTCTTCCAGCATGATTTCGAGCAGATGATGCGTCAGGGCGGCTTTCGTCCCATCGTGTTTTTGCCTCACGCACTGTGGCTCGCGTTCTTCATCATGACTGCAGCCATGGCGGCCATCGCGCTATCGCGTAGCGCGCCGCGCCGGATGATGTTGCGTTATCTGGGCGCTGCGCTCTATCTGCTGGTGGTCCTGGTGCTCTGCAAGAGTATTGCGTCGCTCCTCTATGCGCTGATGCTGGCGCCGGTGCTTCTCTTTGGGACGGCGCGGCTTCAGGTTCGGCTGGCCTTCGTCTTTGCGCTGATTGCCATGATTTATCCTATGCTGCGCAACAACGGCTACGTTCCCACCGAGGCGATCCTGGCCAAGGCCGAGACTTACAGCACCGAGCGCGCGCAGTCACTGGGCTATCGCTTTGACAACGAAGAGCTGCTTCTGGACCGGGCCGATGCCAAGCCGCTTTTCGGCTGGGGCGGATGGGGGCGCAATCTGGTGCGCGATCCCCAATCTGGCGAGATCCTGACCATTCCCGACGGTGAATGGATCATTGTCTTCGGCACGTTTGGATGGGTCGGATATATCGCGCAGATGGGTCTGATCGGTGGGCCGCTCATCTTGCTTTGGTGGCGCATGGGGCAGCTGGGCGCGCCGGGCGCGGGGCGCAATCTGGGCAAGCGGGGGCGCGAGATACCGGCGCTTGTTGCTCCCATTGCCGTCCTTTTGTCGATCACGATGATCGACATGCTGCTGAACGCGATTTTGACCCCCTACACATGGCTCATGGCCGGTGCCATCCTGGGTGCCTGCGAGGCGCATCTACGCGCGCCCCTGCCTGCGAAGTCTCGAACCGCGCCGCGGCGCCGGGTGGTGATCGGGGATACTGGCGCCGCACGGCGCCCTTGAGCGATCCCATGCGCGCAGGTCTGCGGCACTGATTCCAATTGGAAAATTACCCATTTCGTGTGATTGTTCTTCGCAATGGATCAATCTGTTTCCTTCTAACGCTTTGTCGCGTGGGCCGGATCAAGCGAAGGTTTGCCGAAATTAGGATAAGGTAAGTGATAACAGTCTATTGTCCGCAAAAGATGATGTGTGAGTGAAACTTTCCTTAATGGGTTTTAAGATCTGTTGTACCTTGTCGCCGACCCGATACGCGCACGTGCCTGTGCCGGTTGGATCGCTGGAGCGTGACGTATTTTATGATTGAGTATGGTGATAAATCGCGGGGCATCGCGTCTGGTGCGGTGCCGGGACAGGATAAGGTCCGCCGCGGCGATGACGTGCATTCTGGTGACATCGCCATTGTCGGCATGGCCGTGGAAGTGCCGGGCGCGGGCGACATTGACGCGTTCTGGGCCAATCTTGCGGGCGGAGTTGAAAGTATCGCTCGCCTCAGCCGCGAAGATCTGCTGGCCGCAGGCGAGGATCCGGCGCGCATTGCCATGCACAATTACGTTCCCGCCGCCGCGCGGCTGGACGGGCTTGCCGATTTCGATCCCGAATTCTTCGGCTTCGGCCCGCGCGAGGCGGCCATACTGGATCCTCAGCACCGCAAATTCCTGGAGGTGACATGGTCTGCGATGGAGCAGGCGGGCCATCCGCCGCGCGACTTCGCGGGGCGCGTGGGCGTCTATGCTGGATGCGGGCAGGCCAGCTATTACAGCGACAATATCCGCACCAATCCCGATCTGGTCGAGGATGTGGGCCTTTTCCTCTTGCGCCATACTGGCAATGACAAGGACTTCCTGTCGACCCGCGTCAGCCATGTTTTTGACCTCAAAGGTCCAAGTATCACATTGCAGACGGCCTGTTCGACCTCGCTTGTCGCTGTCCACTACGCGCGCCAGGCCCTGATGCGGGGCGAGTGCGACATGGCCCTTGCCGGGGGCGTCACGATCGAGCTGCCGCACGGGCATGGCTATCTTTACAAAGAGAACGAGATCCTGTCGCCGGATGGCCATTGCCGCGCTTTTGATGCGGACGCCAAGGGCACTGTTTTCGGAAGTGGCGCGGGGGCCGTGGCCCTCAGGCGGCTGGAGGACGCGGTGGCCGATGGTGATCATGTCTGGGCCGTGATCCGGGGCAGCGCCATCAACAATGACGGTGCCGCCAAGGCCGGGTATCTGGCACCCTCGGTCGAGGGGCAGGCCGAGGCGGTTCGCGCCGCGCTGCGCGATGCGGCGGTCGACGCGGCAAGCATTGGATACATCGAGTGTCACGGCACCGGCACCTATCTGGGCGATCCCATCGAGGTCGCGGCACTCACGGCGGCCCATGCGGGCGCGGCGCCCCCGTGCCTCATCGGATCCGTCAAGACCAACATCGGGCATCTTGATACGGCGGCAGGCGTCGCCGGGCTGATCAAGACGGCGCTGGCGCTGCATTATCGCCAGATCCCGCCCAGCCTCAACTATTCTGCGCCCAACCCCGACATTGACTTCGCATCGGGCCGCTTTGCCGTGGCGGACAAACTGGCAGAGTGGCAGGGCACAATCGGCCCGCGCCGCGCTGCGGTCAATTCGCTGGGCGTGGGCGGCACAAATGCGCATGTCGTGCTGGAAGAAGCTCCGGTCCGAGGCCCATCGGAAGAGAGCGATTTTCCCTTCCAGGTGCTGACCCTCTCGGCCCATTCCAAACCAGCGCTCGATGCGGCGTCGGACGCGCTGGCCGCGCATCTGCGCGCCCATCCCGAAGTGCCGCTGGCCGATGTCGCCTGGACACTCAAGGCCGGGCGCCAGCCGATGGCGCGGCGCCGCACGCTGGTGGCGGCATCGCACGAAGAGGCCGCCGATCTTTTGACCGCGCGCGATCCGCAGCGCGTGCATGACCATGCGGCGCCCGCCGTGCAGCCGCAGTTGGTCTTCATGTTCCCCGGCGGCGGCGCGCAATATCCGAAAATGGCGCGCGATCTTTACGAGACCGAGCCGGTCTTTGCAGAATGGATGGACCGCGGTCTCGAGCATCTGAGCGCGCAGACGGGCGAGGATATGCGCGCCCTTTGGCTGCCGGACGAGAGCGGCGCGGCCACTGCCGCCGAGGCACTGAAGCGCCCCTCACTGCAACTGCCGCTGATCATGATCACCGAATACGCGCTGGCGCAGCTTTGGCTGGGCTGGGGGGTGCGCCCGGATGCGCTGGTCGGTCATTCGATGGGCGAAAACACCGCCGCCGCCCTGGCCGGCGTCATGTCTTTCGAGGACTGCATAGAGTTGGTGCTTCTGCGCGGGCAGCTTTTTGACAGCGTCGCACCTGGCGGCATGCTGAGTGTGCCGATGGAGGCGGGCGAGCTGGCGGCGTATATCGGGGACGACCTCGACATTGCCAGTATCAATGCACCGGGACTGTGTGCCGTTTCCGGCCCCAATGCGCAGCTTGATGCGCTTGCGGTGCGGCTGGCTGGCGAGGGCGTGGAGTGTCAGCGCATCGCCATCGACATCGCCGCGCATTCGCGCATGCTGGAAGGCATCCTGCCCCGGTTCCGCGCGCATCTTGAGGGAATGACCCTTTCGGCGCCACAGATCCCGATCATGTCGAACCTGACAGGTGCGCCACTCAGCGAGGCTGACGCCCGCGATCCTGATTACTGGGTGCGCCAACTGCGCCAGACCGTGCGCTTTGCCGATTGCATTTCCGCGCTGGCCGCCGGGCCTTCGGTCTTTCTTGAGGTGGGGCCGGGCCGCACGCTGGCCTCTCTGGCGCAGATGGGGCAGGGCGTGGCGCCCGGAACCGCCCTTGCCACCTTGCGGCACCCCGATCAGGTCATTGCGGATGATGCGCATTTTCTGGGGGTGATCGGACGGCTTTGGGCCTGTGGCATCGAGGCGGATTGGGATCAGATCTGGGGCCGCGCGCGGCGCAATCGCGTGATCCTGCCCGGCATGCAATTTCAGCGCAGCCGCTATTTCATCGAGCCGGGAGCCGCGCGCGCGGCAGGCCCTGAGCCATTGGCGCGTGCCGAGGATTTGCGCGATTGGGGATATGTCCCGCGCTGGCGCCCCGCCACTGCCGATTGCGATATCGAGACCGAAGAAAGTCTCGGGGCCAAGCGCGCTTGGCTTGTCTTTGCCGATGAGGCGGGCGTGGCCTTGCCCATCGCCGAGACGCTGCGCGCGGCGGGGCATGTGGTGACGACCGTGCGGTCGGGCGACAGCTTTCAGCGGCGCAGTGAGGATGCCTATATCCTCTCGCCCGAGCAGGGCCGCGAAGGCTATGAGGCGCTGCTGAGCGCGCTGGCCAACGAGGGCCGGCTGCCCGACCGGATCGCGCATTTCTGGGGCGTCACGGCGGACGAGACGTACCGCCCCGGCTCCAGCTTTTTCGACCGCAACCTCGAACACGGCCTTTTCAGTCTGACCCATCTCGCGCAGGCTCTCGCCGCGGCGCCGGGCATGGCCGGCTGTCATATATGCGCCGTCACCTCTGGGGCGCTGCGCGTTCGGGACGAGGCGCCGGTCTATCCCGAAAAGGCGGCCATTCTGGGCCCCGTGGGTGTGATTCCGCGCGAATTCGCGGGGCTGACGGTCCAGTTGACGGATATCGAGGCGCCGGAGCGCGCCCAGCGCCGCAAGCGGAGCAAGGCGGCGCTGACATCCGGCGCGGAATCAGACGCAGGCCAGCGCCTTTTGATGCGCGACCTTCTGGCCGAGCCGTCGAACGAGATCGCGGCGCATCGCCGTGGCACGCGCCTTGTCCGCGTCCTGCGCAAACTGCCGTTGGAAGAGCGCGTGTCGGGCGAGGGTGCACCCATTTATCAACAGGGTGGGGTCTATCTTGTCACCGGTGGCTTCGGCGGCATTGGCCTCGCCATCGCGCGCGACATCGCGCAGCGGGCGGGTGGGCATATCGTGCTGCTGTCACGTGGCGGTCTGCCGGATCGCGCCGATTGGCCCAGATTCGAGCGCGCAGGGCGCGACAGCGGCCGCACCGCCCTGCGCATCCAGGCGATCCGCGAGATCGAGAACCTGGGCGGTCGTGTCACGTGTGTTGCCGCCGACGTGACCGACCTCGCGCAGATGCAGGAGGTCCGCCGCCGCATCGACGAAATCGGCCCGCTGGCGGGGATCATCCATGCGGCGGGTGTGATCGATGACGCGCCGCTTTTGTCCAAGGACATGGGCGCGATGCACGCGGTGCTTGCGCCCAAGATCGCGGGTTTGCGGGTGCTGGACGAGGTGTTCCCTGATGGCAGCGCCGACCTCATGGTCCTCTTTTCGTCAACCAGTACGCTGACGCGGCCTGCCGGCCAGGTCGATTACATCGCCGCCAACGCATATCTCGACGCGGTGGCCGACGCGCGGCGCGGTGGCAAGACCCGCGTGCTCAGCGTCAATTGGGGTGTCTGGGCCGAGACGGGCATGGCCGCCGACGCCATGGCGCGCAGGATGGGCGGTGCCCCTTCCCGTGATCTGGGCCTGCCACTCCTGCGATCTGTCACCGATGAGACAGGCGGCGCGGCTTCCTATGCGCTGGACCTCTCAGCCAACGATGATTGGGTTCTGGCCGAGCATCGCACCGGCGCAGGCCATATCTTGCTCCCCGGAACTGCCGTGATCGAGGCGGCGGCACAGGCCATGGCGGCCGAGAGCGGCTTTCGCCCCTTCGCACTAGAGGATCTGCGCTTTGTCAGGCCGTTCAGCGCGGCCCCCGGCGCGCGGCAGACCGGCGCGTTGCGCTTGGGATCTGCGGACCGCTCGGGCGCGCGCAGCCTTTCGCTGTGCCGGCTGGTGGCGCAGGAGGGGCGCGAGGGAGAGGTTATCACTGCCGAGGCGCGCATTGCGCCACTCGGCTCGGCTGAGGCGCCCAAAATAGACCTTGCCGCGATCAGGGGCCGCTGCGTTCCGGTGGAGACGGGCCACGGCTTTGTGTCGCCGCAGGAGGCGCATCTGGAGTTCGGCCCGCGCTGGCGCGTCGTGACCCGGACGATGAAAGGGCAGGGCGAGGGGCTGGCCGAGTTGTCGCTACCGACAGAGTTCGCCGCGGATCTGGACGCCGGCTGGCTGACGCATCCCGCTCTGCTGGATCTCGCTACGGGGTGGGCCATCGATCTGCACGAGGGATACGATCCGGCAGATCTCTGGGTGCCGGCGGGTTATGACAGCCTGCAGGTCCACGCCCCCTTGCCCCAGCGGATTGTCAGCTGGATGCGAACGGGCCGCGCCGATACGTCAGATGCGCAAAGCGCGGTTTTTGACATCACGCTGGCCACGCCCGAGGGACATGTTCTGCTGGAAGCGCGCGGATTGCGCATGCAGCGTCTGCCCCAATCGGCGCTGGCCGGGCTTGGCGCGGCGCCCGCGCCGCGTGAGATTTCCTATACCAACGTCGACAAGGCCCCGCTCAGCCCCGCCGAGCAACGACTGATGCGCCAGATCGCGCTGGGAATCACCGGTGGCGAGGGCCCCGAGGCGTTGGCGCGGGCCATTTCGCTCAGCCGCGCGGAAGGCCTTGCCCGCATCGCCATTTCGCCGCTCGATCTGAATGCGCTCATCGCCGAGGCGGACGCGCCTCCGGCCAAGGCGGCGGACAGCAGCGCCAGCTTCCAGCGGCCCGCGCTGGAGGGCGATTACGTGGCGCCCAAGGACGGGACCGAGGCCAGCCTTGCCGCCATCTGGTCTGGTCTTCTGGGAATTGAAGCGGTGGGCGTCGAGGACAGCTTTTTCGATCTCGGCGGCCATTCGCTGCTGGCGGTGCGCCTTTTCGCACAGATCAAGCAGCGGCACGGCGTGGACTTCCCGTTGGCCAGCCTTTTCGAGGCCCCGACGATTTCCGCGCTGGCCGCGCGCATTGACGCGGCAGGCGGCGGGCATGCCACGGGCGCCGACATCGAAAGTCAGGACAGCGATACCAAACCCGAGACCGCGCCCTACCAGCATCTGGTGGCGCTGCATCCCGGCACGCCCGGCGCAAAACCGGCGATTTTCATCGTGGCGGGCATGTTCGGCAATGTCCTGAACCTGCGTCAGTTGGCGCTGCTGACAGGGCGCGCGCGCCCTGTCTGGGGCCTGCAGGCGCGCGGCCTGATTGGCGGTGCCGCGCCGCACCGCACCATGGAGGAGGCCGCCGCCGATTACATCGCCGAGATGCGCCGCGAACAGCCCGAAGGGCCTTATTACCTCGCCGGGTTCTCGGGCGGGGGCATCATCGCCTTCGAGATCGCGCAACAGCTGCGCCGCGCGGGCGCGTCGGTGGGCATGCTGGCCCTTCTCGACACACCATTGCCGCAGCGCCCCGCGCTTGGCCGCGGCGACCGCGCATTGATCAAGGCGCAGGAGCTGCGCCGCAAGGGGCCGCGCTATTTTGCGGAATGGGCGAAAGACAGGCTCAGCTGGGAGCTGTCCAAGCGCCGCGTGGCAGCGCCCGAAGATGCGCTGGGAAGCTTTAACAACAGCGCAATCGAGGAAGCGTTCCGCGCCGCCGCCGCCGCCTATCAGCCCAAGATATGGGATGGTCCGGTAACACTCTTCCGGCCTGCACTTGACCGGTATTGGCGCGGGCTTGGCGGGGCGTGGATCAGCGCCGCGCGCGAATACGTTCTGCCCGATAACGGCTGGGCGCGCCTTTGCCCGCAGCTGGACGTGATCGAGGTGCCGGGCGACCATGACAGCATGGTGCTGGTGCCCAATGTCGCGGTGCTGGCAAATCATGTCACGGCTTTGGCAGCCGAGGCCGACAAGGATATTGATCGGAGCGCCGCGCCCGATTGGCCCAACAGAACCGCGGCAGAGTGACCGTATCAGTGACAAAAACGACGCCGCCATCGATCCTGGTAATCGTGTTGAATTACCGCACCGCCGCGCTGTCGCTGGTTGCGGCGCAGCACGCCGTCGCGGCGATGGAAGGGCTGCGCGGCGCCGTGCGCATCGTCGACAACGCGTCCGGTGATGGCTCGGCTGAAATCATCGAGGCAGGGATCGCCGGCGCTGGCTGGGAGCGGGTGAGCCTCATAAAATCTCCGCGCAATGGCGGCTTTGGCGCAGGCAACAATCTGGCGATGCGCATGGGTTTGCCGGACGGCTCCGCACCCGATTACATCTATCTTCTCAATTCGGACGCCAAACCGCGCGCCGATGCGATCCGCCTTTTGATGGAGGCGCTCGAGGCAGCGCCCGAGGCCGGGATCGCGGGCAGCCGCACGGTTGGTGCGGACGGCGTTTTGCACCGTACCGCGTTCCGTTTCCCGTCCATTCTGGGCGAATTCGAGGGCTCGGTGCGCACCGGCCTTTTCACGCGGCTCTTGCGCGATTGGGTCGTGCCGCTGCCGGTGCCCGAGGACACCGCGCGTGTCGACTGGGTGGCCGGGGCGTCCCTGATGCTGCGCGGGCGGATGCTCGACCGGATCGGCCTTTTTGACGAGACGTTCTTTCTCTATTTCGAAGAGACGGATCTGTGTCTGCGCGCCGCGCGGGAGGGCTGGCATGCGCTCTATGTGCCGCAATCCGAGGCCGAGCATTTGGGTTCGGTCTCGACCGGGATGCAAAGCTGGGCGCGCACGCCCGGGTATTGGTACGATTCCCGCCTGCATTATTACGTTCAGAACCACGGCCGCATGTATGCGGTGGCGGCAACCCTGTCGCGCGCGGTGGGTGAGACGATCTGGCGACTGCGCTGCGGTCTTGAAAACAAATCGCGCCGTGATCCGCCCGGCTTCCTGCGCGACTTGCTGATGCACGGCGCGCGCTGCGCGCTGCGCTGCCGCTCGCGCCGCAAGATCCGACTTGCCGACGGCGGGCCGGGGCGCAATGACAGCTTGGCGGCAGGAGATCCGACATGAGCCTTTTTACCTGCGCCCTCGTCGGCGACGAAAGCCTCACCATCGCCTGCGGCGAGCGCCTGATCGAGCGCGGAGTTGTGATCCGTGCGGTCGCGACCCGTGATGCCGCGGTGCGCGATTGGGCGGTTGGTGCGGGCCTGCCCGTGGCGGGCGATCTGGCCGATTTGCCGGATCTCGCACCCGGCGGGGTCGATTGGCTGCTGAGCGCCGCAAACTTGCGCATCGTTCCGAAGGCACTTCTGGACTGGCCAGCGCGCGGTGCGATCAACTTTCACGATGGGCCGCTGCCGGATCTGGCTGGAGTGAATGCGCCCGTCTGGGCGATCCTTGAGGCAAGGCCGCAGCATGGCGTGACGTGGCATCACATGACCGGCTCGGTCGATGCGGGCGATATCCTGGTCGCGCGCCGCTTCGACATGCCGCCCGAGGCCACTGCGCATGGCCTCAACGCGCGCTGCTACGCCGAGGCGCTGGACAGTTTCGGCGAGGTGATCGAAGAGCTGAGCGGCCCATCTCCGCGCCGCACCGTCCAGGATGCGCCCGGACCGGAGTGCCGCCATTATAAGCGGTCGGATCTGCCGCCCCATGCCGGCCAGATTGATCTGGGCGGGTCGGCGAACACGGCAATCGCAGTCGTGCGCGCGCTCGACTTCGGCGCGCACGCCAACCCGCTCGCTGCCGCCAAGCTGACAATTCACGGGACCGCCTTGCAGGTGCGCGGCGCTGAGCGTGCCGATGGGCAGGGCGCCGCGGGCACTGTGCTGGAGGTTGGTGACGATTGGCTGCGTGTCATGGCGGCGGACGGTGCGCTGCGCCTGACGGGCTTGCGCCGGATGGACGGGCGCAGGCCGGATCTGACGCTTGCGCCGGGCGATGTTCTGAAGCGCCCCGAGACGCCTGCCGAAGTGTTGGACACCCTGCCGAGTCTCGATCGGCATTGGCGCGCCATTATGGAGACTTCGGAGCCAATCGAGGTGCCGCTTGCCATGTCGCCCGGCGCCGCGCCGGCCTGGCAGGCGCGCGACATGCTCATGCCAGAAACGCTGGACGGGTCAGAACGCCTGCGCCGGATCTACCGCTGGGCGGCACTTGGCGCGGGCGGCGCTGGCTACATTGCCTATCAAAGTGCTTCGCAGGCCAATCTTTATGACCGCGCGCCGCATCTGGTCGCGCCATGGGTGCCGTTGCGCGGCGATGATCTTGGAACCCTCGGGATTGCAACCAAGGGCGCCATGGCGGCGGATCTGGGCCTGCGCCTTGCCGGGGCGCCCGGTCTTGTCACGCCTGCCATCGGCCTGAGCGAAAGCGAGGCGCCGATTCCGGATACGGTGATCACCCTGAACACCGAAACCGGCCGGATGTTGATTGACACGACGCGTATCTCTGAGCCGGCCGCCGATATTCTCGCCGCGCGTCTGCAAGAGGCGCTGGCCGGGTACGTGGCAGGCCCGTTCGATGTGGATCTGAACCTGCTCGACGCGTGGCAAGGGCCGGAGGTGTCTCTCGCGGATGCTCTCACCATCCATCGCGCGGTCGCGGCCCAGGCGGCACGGACGCCGGATGCGACGGCGCTCATCTTCGAGGACGCGGCGCTGAGCTACGCCGCGCTGGAGGCGCGTGCGGATGCGGTTGCGGCGATGCTGCGCGGCAATGGTGCGGAGCAGGGCGCGCATGTGGCTCTTTGCGCGGCGCGCGGGCCGGACATGGTGATTGGCGCCCTTGGTATTCTCAAGGCGGGAGCGGCATATGTCCCGCTTGATCCCGAGTATCCCGCGGCGCGGCTTGCCCATGCCGTGGCAGACAGCGCGGCAACGTTGATCCTGACCGAGGTCGCGTTGGAGCCGATGCTGATCGACGCACTGCCGGATGGGTCCATCCCGCGCCTCAGGATCGAGGATGCGCCGACGGATCATGCGCCCGTTACCGATAGTGCGACACTCGATGATACCGCCTATCTGATTTACACCTCCGGTTCGACCGGCACCCCCAAGGGCGTCAGCGTCAGTCATCGCAACGTTGCCAATTTCCGGGCCGGGATGAAGGCGCATGTCACGGCAGAGCCCGGCGATGTCTGGCTCGCGGTGACCAGCCTCGCCTTCGATATCTCGGTGCTCGAGCTCTTTCACACGCTCAGCCAGGGCGCCACCGTCGTTCTCAGTGGAGGTGAAACGCGCGCCGCCGTGTCGGGCAGCTCACGCATCGACGGCGCGGGCGGAATGCAGTTCGGCCTCTATTACTGGGGCAATGATGGCGGCAGCGATGCGGGCAAGTATCACCTCCTGCTGGAGGGCGCGAAATTCGCCGATGCCAACGGATTTTCTTCGCTCTGGACGCCCGAGCGGCATTTTCACGCGTTCGGAGGCGCCTATCCCAATCCGTCCGTCACCGGCGCGGCGGTGGCGGCGGTGACGCACAATCTGGATATTCGCGCGGGCAGCTGCGTGGCGCCGCTGCACCATCCCGCGCGCATCGCCGAGGAATGGGCGGTGATCGACAACATAACTGGCGGGCGCGCGGGCATCGCCTTTGCCTCGGGTTGGCAGCCAGATGATTTCGTGCTGCGGCCCGAAAACACGCCACCCGCAAACAAACCCGCGCTTTATCAGACGCTAGAGCAGGTGCGCGCGCTTTGGCGGGGCGAAGAGGTGGCTTTTCCCACGGCCTCCGGCGCGCCGCATCGCGTGGCCACCTATCCGCGCCCCGTCCAGTCCGACCTTCCGGTCTGGATCACCACGGCGGGTAACCCCGATACTTGGCGCGAGGCGGGCGAGATGGGCGCGCATGTGCTCACGCATCTTCTGGGCCAGACCATCGAGGAGGTTGAGGGCAAGATCGCCATCTACCACGCCGCGCTGCGCGGCGCGGGCCATGATCCCGCGGATTTCCAGGTGACGATGCTTCTGCATACCTATCTGGCCGAAACGCGAGACGCCGCCCGTGAGGTGGCACGCGGGCCGATGAAGGACTACCTGCGCAGCGCCGCGGGCCTCATCAAGCAATATGCCTGGGCCTTCCCCGCCTTCAAGAAGCCGAAGGGCGTGGACAATCCGATGCAGATCGATCTTGCCGGGCTAGCGCCGGACGAGATGGAGGCGATCCTCGATTTCGCGTTCGAGCGGTATTTCGAGGATGCCGGCCTTTTCGGCACGGTCGAGGACGGTCTGGCGCGCAGCGCACAGCTGGCCGAGATCGGCGTGACCGAAATCGCCTGCCTCATCGATTATGGGATCGAGGCCGAGACGGTGCTGGCCGGACTGCGCCCACTTGCCGAAACGCGGCGCCGCGCCACGACACCCGCAACGCTCGATTCGGATGACTATTCTCTGGCCGCGCAGATTTTGCGCCACGGCGTCACGCATCTGCAATGCACGCCCAGCATGGCGCGACTTTTGGCGATGAACCCCGAGGCGCGCCGCGCGCTGGGACGGCTCGAGCACCTCTACCTGGGGGGCGAAGCGTTGCCCGCCGATCTGGTGGCGGATCTGCGACGTGCCACGCGGGCGCGTATCGTCAACATGTACGGCCCGACCGAGACGACGATCTGGTCGACCGTGCAGCCGCTGGGTGCGCAGGTCAGCGGGACGGCTCCCATTGGAGCGCCCATCGCCAATACATTTTGCCATGTTTTGTCCGAAACCGGCGAGGTGCAGCCCATCGGTCTGCCCGGCAATCTTTGGATCGGGGGCGAAGGGGTCGCGAAGGGCTATTGGCAGCGCCCCGATCTGACGGCCGAACGGTTCCGCGCGCGCCCCGGCCTGAAGGGGGGTACGCTCTACGACACTGGCGATCTGGCGGCTTGGCGCGCGGATGGGACGCTCAGCTATTTGGGCCGCGCGGATGGTCAGGTGAAAATCCGTGGCCACCGCATCGAACTGGGCGAGATCGAGGCGCGCATCGCGGCCCATCCGGGCATCACCGGCGCCGTGGTGAGCGCGGTGGGCGAGGGCGCCGATATTCGCCTGGTCGCGCATGTGACCGCGACGGGCCCGGTGAATGTGGCGGCGCTCGACGCCGATCTGGCGCGTCATTTGCCGGCCGCGATGCGTCCCGCGCAGATCGAGCGGGTCGCGGCCTTCCCGCTCACGCCCAACAAGAAGATCGACCGGGCCGCGCTGCGCCGGATGCCCGAGGCGCCCAAGGCGGCGCCCGCGCCCGAGCCGCAGGCAATGACCGCAAGGCCACAAACAAAGGCGCCTGCTGCGTCTGTGCCCCGCGATCTTGCGGCGCAGCTTGCCGCGATTTGGGCCAAGGTGTTGGTTGTCGAGCGCGTGTCGTCCTCTGATAACTTTTTCCAACTCGGAGGCCATTCTCTTTTGGCCGTTCAGATGCACCGCGATATTCGCGCGGCGCTGCCGGACATCCAACTGACGATCACCGATGTCTTTCGTTTTCCGGTGCTGGCCGATCTGGCCGCGCATCTGGGCGGCGGGCAGAGTGCGGACACGGCGCAGAGCAAGCCCGTGGCTGAGGGCCGCAGTGCCTTGATGGAGCGCCGGCGCGCCATGCGCGCTGCGCGCGCGAGTGGCACAAGGTGAGCGGCCCCGGAGCGCAGCCGATCGGCGCGGGCCGCGCCGCACCGGCGCGGGCAATCAGCCGAAAGGCGGCGTTGCACGCGCTCTTTCCTCAGAACGTGACGATTGCGCTCAGCGATCCGCAAGCGCCGCAGCCTGCACCCTGGCCCGAGGAGGCCGAGGCCATTCGGTGGGCCGTGCCTGCCCGCGCGCGCGAATTCGCGGCAGGCCGCGCAGCCTCGCGCGTGGCCATGGCGCTTATGGGCCATGCGTCTCGGCCCGTGCCTGCCGGGCCCGACCGCGCACCAATCTGGCCTGATGGTCTGACCGGAAGCCTTTCGCATACCAGCAGCCTGTGCATTGCGGCGCTGGCGCCGCTGGACCAGGTGCGCGCCATCGGGGTGGATCTGGAGGACGCGCTGCCGGTGCCAGCGGATCTGATCCCGGACATCTGCACGCTGGCCGAGCGCGCCTGGCTGGCCTGTCAGCCCGAGGCCGAGCGGGGTCTTCTGGCCAAGCTTATCTTCTCGGCCAAGGAATGCGCTTACAAGTGCCAGTATCCACTGACCAGAACGCTCTTTGATTTCAACACGCTGGAGGTCACGCCCGATCTGGACACTGGCCAGTTCGAGGCAACCTTCGTGCGCGGTATCGGCGACTTCAACGCGGGTGCCTGCCTGTCGGGCCGTTTTGTCATGCACGATGATCTTATCGCCTGTGGAATGGTTCTGGCGCGGCGCCCCCGGTGGGGGCTGGGCCTGTGATGCGCGCTCCGCTAAGTCTGGCTGAGGATGGCAGGATTGCCGGGCTGCAAGGCACGAGGTTGGTATGGGCACGTCATCGATGATCTGGATCGGCGCCGGTATTCTGGCGCTGGCGTGTGCGGGCGCGTTTTGGGCGCTTCGCGCTGCCCCATCCAGCCCAAACGCAGAGGAGATGCAGGCCGCCTATCGTGCCGCTCCGTTGGCTGCGCCCGATGGCGGGCTGCAGGTCTATCATCTGGGCCACTCGCTGGTGGGCCGGGACATGCCCGCGATGCTGCAGCAACTCGCGCCCGAAGGACATGGGCATCACAGCCAACTAGGCTGGGGCACGTCGCTGCGCGAGCATTGGGAGCCGGATCTGGCGATCAACGGCTTTGATGCCGAGAATGATCACCCTGCCTTTCGCCCTGCGCGCGAGGCGATCGCCAGCGGTGCGTATGATGCGATTGTTCTGACCGAGATGGTCGAAATAGAGGACGCGATCAATTACCATAAATCGCCATTTTACCTGAAAAAATGGGCGAAACTTGCGCGGAGTGGTGGAGCGGATACGCGCATTTACCTATACGAGACGTGGCATCACCTTGATGATCCGGCTGGCTGGCTGGAGCGGCTGGACCGCGACTTCGAGGGCGCATGGCAGGCGCGGATTCTGCGCCCGGCGCATGATCCCGATGCCGCTCCGGTCCGTATCATACCCGCAGGTCAGGTAATGGCCGCACTGGTGCGCCGCGTCGAGGCTTCGGGCGGCATTGGCCCCGTGCAAGCAAAGGCTGATCTCTTCCGGCTCAATGAGGACGGCTCGCAAGACATGATCCACCTGAATGATCTGGGCCATTACCTTGTGGCTCTTACCCATTACGCCGTGCTCTATCACCGCGACCCCACCGGCCTCCCGCATACGCTGCGCCGTGCCGATGGATCGGTGGCTCAATCGCCGGGCCGCGACCTGGCGCTGGCGATGCAAGAGACGGTTTGGAGCGTCGTGCGGGGCATGCCATCGACGGGGGTGGCACGGTGACCTCGGGCACAGCTCAAGGCCCCAGCCGCCGTGCGGTTCTCGCGGGCCTGATGGCCGCGCCTCTGATGCCGCGCTTTGCGCAGGCGCAGGAGGCGGGGCGGGCGGGCGTGTCGTTCAACCTCGCGCCGATCAATGATTGGAGCAGCCAGCAGCCGTTCATTGACGTCTTCAAGACCGCACGCCGCTGGATCGGCCATCTGCCTGGCCAATGGGGCGGACGCAATTACACGTCCCTTGCCGAGGCCGGTCTTTTGGATGCCAATGGCTGGCCTACGCGCATCCCCGGTGATCTTGGCTCTATCGGAACGGTGCTGATGACCGATCTGCCCGAGGAGGCAGAGGCGCTGGCGGGCCGCTACGTGCTGCGCTTTGACGGTGACGGCATCGTCGAGGTGTCGGGCCGCGCCCGGAACGTGCGCTACGGCGACAATGAGGTCAGTTTCGATTTCGCGCCCGGTCCCGGTCCTGTGGATATTCGAATTCAACGCAGTGACCGACAGGGGTCGGGCGATTATGTGCGTAATATCAGGGTCATGAGGATTGATCTTGAAGATTTGCATGAGCGTGGCGCACTCTTTCGCCCGGACTGGATCGACACGCTCCGCGGCGCCCGCACCCTTCGCTTCATGGATTGGATGAATACCAACAATGCGGGCTCCGCGGCGTGGGAGGCGCGCGCGCAGGCGGGCGATTTTTCCTATACCCGCGCCGGTGCGCCGATCGAGGTGATGATGGCGCTCTGCGCCGCGCTCGAGGCCGAGCCCTGGCTGTGCGTGCCGCATCTGGCCGAAGATAGCTATGCGCGCCAGATGGCCCAAGCCGTGCGCGCGGCGCTTCCCGATGGGCGGCGCGTGCATGTGGAGTTTTCAAATGAAGTCTGGAACTGGCAATTCGCTCAGACGGAATGGGCCGATGCGCAGGCGCGTGCGCTGTGGGGCGTCGCCGATCGCGGGGCACAATTTTTCGGACTGCGCGCCGCCGAAGTGGCGCGGATATTCTCCGAAGTCTTTGCAGAGGACCGCGCGCGCCTCGTCAACGTCATTGCGACGCAGACCGGCTGGTTGGGGCTCGAGGCGGATATCCTGACGGCTCCTCTGGCGGTGGCCGACGGGTGGGACGCGCCCGCCGCCGCCTTCGACGCTTATGCTGTGACAGGGTATTTTGGGCATGTCCTCGGCTCGGACAAGCGGCGCGGGCTGGTCGCGGCCTGGCTTGAGCAAAGCCGCGCTGCCGCCGAGGCCGATGGGCGTGCGGCGGGGCTGATGGGCGACGGTCTGGACGACTACATCACCCGCCACCGCTATGATCTGGCCAGCCGCCTCGCGGCAGCCGAGCTGCGCAGCGGAGCCGAAACCGGTGACAGCCAGGACACACTGGCGGATATGATCCAGCGCATCTGGCCCTACCACGCCGAGGTTGCACAGCGGCACGGGCTGGCCCTGACGATGTATGAGGGTGGCAGCCATGTGGTGGGCGTCGGCCTGCAAGTGGATGACGCCGCGCTCACCGAATTTTTGGTGCATTTCAATTATACCGCCGAGATGGGCGCGCTTTACGCCGATTTGATGGATGGCTGGTCGGCGCTCAAGGCCGGTCCGTTCAACCAGTTCAACGATCTCTCTGCTCCCGGTAAATGGGGCAGCTGGGGCGCGATGCGCTGGCCGGGTGACCGCAACCCGCGCTGGCGCGCCATCGAGGCGCGCAAATGAAGGCGGCCAGCGTGATCATCCCCGCCCATGACGAGGCGGGGTATATCGGCCCGTGCCTCGAGGCGGTCTTTGCCTCGGATCTGGAAGGCACGGCGCTGCAGGTGATCGTGGTCGCCAATGGCTGCGCGGATAAGACCGCGCAAAAGGCGCTAGATCATGCGTCATCGGAGCGTAATCTGTTAGTTATCGAGACGCCCCAGGGCGGTAAATTGCAGGCGCTGGAGCTTGGCGATCGGGCGGCGCATCACGGCACCCGGATCTATTTGGATGCGGATGTCATTGTGGCGCCAGACCTGATTTCCCAACTGGTCGCGGCGCTTGCGCTCGCTGCGCCGCGATATGCCAGCGGCACGCCGAGCGTGGCGCGCGCCCAGAGCGCACTGACCCGCGCCTATGCGCGGCTCTGGCAGAGGCTGCCTTTCGTGGCCCAGGGCGTGCCGGGCTTTGGTATTTTTGCCGTGAATGCGGCCGGGCGGGCGCGCTGGGACGTATGGCCCGACATCATTTCGGACGATACATTCGTGCGCCTGCATTTCGCGCCCGAAGAGCGGCTGAAAGTGCCCGCGCACTATAGTTGGCCCATGGTCGAGGGATGGCATCGCCTTGTCCGGGTGCGTCGGCGGCAGGATCGCGGCGTGGCCGAGATCACGGCGCGCTTTCCGCATCTGGCGCAAAATGAGGGCCGGGCGCGGATGGGCGCGGGTGATGTGGTACGACTGGCGCTACAGGATCCGATTGGTTTTGCGGTCTACGGCGCGGTATCGCTTGCCGTGCGGCTGCCGGGGCCGGGCGGTTGGGTGAGAGGCCGGTGATCCGCCGCGCCGCCGATCAAAAAGGCAAGCTTCGCCGCCTCGGTGTCGATATCGTGGCGCGCCAGCACGCGGGCGCGGGCATCCTTGCCCATCCGGTCGAGTGTGGCGGCAGGGGTGGCAGCCATTTCCACCATGGTTTTCGCGAGTGCCAGAGCGTCGCCAGCGGGCACCAGCCATCCGGTGCGCCCATCCTCAACCAGCTCGGGCGTGCCGGCGATGTAGGTGGCGATCACGGGCCGCGCGGCGGCCATCGCCTCCATCACGACCATGGGCAAGCCTTCGGCAAAGCTGGGCATGATCAGGCCATGCGCGCGCGCCAGTTGATCGCGCACGCCCGCCTCGTCGAGCCAGCCGGTCAGCGTAACATGCTTCGTCAGACCGGCCTCGGCGATACCTGCCTCAAGTGCGGGGCGCAAAGGGCCGTCGCCGATCAGGGTCAGGTGGATGCCGCCTGCGCCGCTTCCGTCAGTCTGCAAACGGTCCAGCGCAACGCGCAGCGCGCCGGGCAACATCATCTGGCCTTTCTGCTCGACAAACCGGCCGATGGCGACAAGGCACAAGGGCGCATCCGGCCCGATGGGCGGCATCGGGGCGGGCTGTGCAAAAACGTCAGGCTCGATTCCGCAATGGACGACGGAAATGCGCGCCCAAGTGCCGTGCGGGACAAGCCGGCTGAGTTGCGAGCGGCCAAAACTGCTGATCGCCACGGTGAAGGCGGCGCGCGTGATTTTATCCGGCAAAGACAGGGCGCGGGGCGCATCGAACTCCTCGGGGCCGTGCACGGTAAAGCTGTAGCGCGGCCCGCCCATTGCGTGACACAGCATTGCTACGGTGGCGGCATTGGTGCCGAAATGGGCATGGGCGTGCCGGGCGCCGGACCGGGCGCAGCGGCGCGCAATGTGGGCAGCCTCGGCCAGATAGATCATGTGGCGCAGGCGTCCCACCTCGCCGCGCGTGCCGCAGCGCCAGGCCAGATTCAACGCGGCGGCAAAACCACGTGGTGCGTGCAACGCCTGCAACGCGAGATCGCTCGCAAGGGCAACAGCGCCGCAACGCAGCACGTAATGGGTGCGCGCGGCCTCGGCCCGGTCGCCCGCATCGACCAGCTCTACCTCGGCGGGTCGCATCGCAATGCGGTCGATGGCAAATCCCTGCCGCTCGAGCGCCTGCAGCTCGCGCCGGATGAAGCTGTGCGAGGGTTGCGGGTAGGTATTGAGAATATAGGCGATCTTCAAATCGGGGCGCTCCGGCTGTCGGGCCTGCAGCCTAGCCTGCGCGCCGCTTGGCACAAGGCGATTGCGCCCGGCGCAGACATTTTGCTCGGGCAGGGTGGCATGACCGCCCCGCGTATTGTGCGACGGGCGCCATGAAGCGTCTGACCGCGCCCTTTATCGGCGGCCAGCTGACCGCACGCATCCTGCGCAGCGCGTCTTGGGTGATGATGGGTTATGGTGGCGCGCAGGCGCTGCGGCTGGCCTCGAACCTCATCCTGACGCGGCTCCTCTTTCCCGAGGCGTTCGGGCTGATGACGCTGGTAACGGTCGTGACCGTCGGGCTGATGATGTTTTCGGATGTGGGGATCGGCCCGTCGATCAGCCAGTCCAAGCGCGGCGATGATCCCGATTTCCTGAACACCGCCTGGACGATCCAGGTGATGCGGGGTCTGGCGCTTTGGGCCGTGACGCTCGCGCTGGCGGTGCCGATGGCCCGGATCTACGATGAGCCGGCGCTGGCGCTTTACCTGCCCATCGCCGGGATCGCGCTGGTCATTTCGGGCTTTTTCCCGACGCGGATCGAGACGGCACATCGCCATCTGGTCTTTGGGCGCCTGACCGCGCTGGATTTGGCGGCGCAGGCCATCGGCGTGATCGGGATGATCGTGCTGGCGGTCCTCACGCAATCGGTGATCGCGCTGGTCCTTGGGAGTGTGTTGACCGCCCTGGCCAAGCTTATCCTGACCTCGTGGCTCATGCCCGGCGCGTACAACCGCTTCCGGCTGGAGCCTGCGGCGCTGCACGAACAGGTGCATTTTGGAAAATGGATCTTTCTCAGCACCGCCTTCACGTTCCTCAGCGTGCAGGGCGACAAGGCGATCCTGGGCGCGCTTTTGGATCTGCGCACGCTGGGCATCTACAATATCGGGTTTTTTCTAGCGAGCTTCCCGGTCCTGCTGGGCGGGTCGGTTGCGCAGCAGCTTTTGATTCCGGTCTATCGGGACCGCCCGCCGGGCGAGAGCGCTGCGAACCGCGCCCGACTGCGCCGGATGCGCTTTGTGATGACGGGGGGTGTCTTTTCTTTGCTGGCCATCATGGCGCTGGCGGGGCCTTGGCTGGTCGCGCTGCTTTATGATCCGCGATATGCGCCTGCCGGCGCCATGCTGGTTCTGATCGCGCTGGCCTTCGTGCCGCAGGCGATCGGGCTGACATATGATCGCGCGGCGCTGGCGGCCGGGAATTCGCGCGGTGTCTTTGTCTACTCGGCGCTGCGCGCGGTCCTTCAAGTCGCAATGCTATATGGCGGCTTTCAGGCTTTTGGCCTGATCGGTGCGCTGGTCGCGATGGGGGTCGCTCTGCTCATCGCCTATCCGGTGCTGGTGCGGTTGGCGCGGCGGCATCAGGCTTGGGATGCGCTGCATGATGCAGTCTTCGGGCTCGCCGGTCTGGCGCTGGTCTGGGGGTCTTTGCACCTGCATTGGGCCGAGATCGCGGCCCTCGCGGGCGCGCCCGCGCCCTAACGGCGCCGGATCCGGTCCAGCAGGCTGCGGCGGCGGCGGCGTTGGGGCTGCATCCGCGGGATCGACACGACCGGGCGCAGGCCCAGCGCATGCTCCATCTGCGCGGCAGAGCGGATGACGGGATGGCGCAGATCCATGAGGAAGGCCGCGCCCACGGCGGCAACCGCGCTGACCAATGCGCCCAGTATGGCCAGCGATTTGCGCGAGCGGGTGAAGGGGTATTGTGCCTCGACTGCTGGCTCCAGAACGGTCAGGCGCTCGGCCTGGCGCTGCGTTTCCAGCCGGTAGGCCGTCTCGGCCTCCTTGCGGCGGGCGGTGGCTGCGGCGAGCGTGTCTTGCAACGCCTCGAGCTGGCGGTCGTATTCGACCAAGCGCGCCTGGGCCTCGGATGTGCCCGCGATCGAGGCGGAGAGGGCGTCGATGTTGCGCTCCAGCAGGGCGCGCTCTTCGGCCAGCCCGTCCAGCTCGGCGCGCTGTTCTTCGCGCGCCCGCCGCTCGATACGCGACTCGGCAGGCTGGGCAATCTGGCGCTGCAGCGCGATCATCTGGCGGTCGATCGTCAGCAGCGCCTCGTTCAGCGCCGCGATCTCGCGCTGAACGCTTTCGGCGGCGCTTGGCAGGGCGATGTCGTTGCGGGCGCGAAACTGGCTGATCTCGCGCTCCAGCGCCTGAACCTCACGCAGGGCGGTATCCTCTTGCAGCGTGAAGAAATCCAGCGTTTCGCGAGACTGCTCCAGCCGCGAGCTGACACTGAGCGACACGGTGCGCTGCGAGACTTCATGCGCCAAAAGGCGCGCGCCCTCAGCCGTAGGCCATGTGGCCGAGATTCTGAGCAACGATACCTCGCCATCATCGCGATAGCCGTCCCGCGCGGCCGCGACGCCCGAGATATTGACAGCCTCGCGGATGGCCGAGACCTGCTCGGCCTCGGTCAGCCCTGGCTGATCCGAGAAGAGCTTGAATTCCTCAATCAGCTCCAGAATGGCACCGCGCGACATGACTTGTTGCTCGATCAGCTGAAGCCGCCGCGCAGAAGAGCCTTGTACCGTCGAAGGGGCCATTTCGCCGGGGATGACTGCGCCCTGCATCTGCAAGACCTCGGACGAGCTGTAGAGATGACGCTGGGAGGCGGCAAAGAGCAGCGACAGGGCACAGCCCAGCAGAAAGACAGCAACGATCAGGCCACGGCGACGCCGCAGCATGTCTAGAAAATCGGCAATCGAAAAGATCGATCCCATCCGCTGGCTGTTCCCCACGCTTGATATGGCGCGTACGGCGGACAGGCCGCACCGCTTGCTTCATAATCTGCCCCATTTTTTAACATGGTAAAGGGGCGAGATTATGACGGCTGCATCCGCAGCGCGGCGTCATTCAGGCGGCGCGGCGCTGCCGGGGCTCGGGCCGGGCGGGGCGGGTGCGGTTGAGAATGATGCCCAGAAGATGGGTCTTGCCCTCAAGCCGCCGCTCGCATTCGGTGATCTGGCTGGCCAGGGTACGGGTGGCATCGGCAACGAGCAGCACACCATCGACCTGCGGCAAGAACGCCTCCAGATCGTCATGCTCGAGCATGGGCGGCAAGTCGTATATGGCGATGTCCGGGCGCAGGGCGTCCAAAACCGCGTCCATTACCGCCCCAGTGCGGCGTGCATGCAGGATCTCGGACGCGTCCTGCGCACTGCCACGCCCCAGGCCCACGGCCAGCGTCGTGCACGGTTTGATCAGATGGTCCTGCGGCCCGATATCGCCGGCCAGCAGCGCGGGCAGGCCCCCGCCAGCCTTCATACCCAGAAGATGCGCAATATCGGGGCCGCGCTGATCAAGATCCATCAAGAGTGCGCGCATATCGGGGATGCGCGCGACCGACAGCGCAAGATTGACGGCGGTAAAGCTGGCGCCGGATCCTGCCGTAGGCGCCGCAATGGCGATGCGGGACCAGCCCGAGCCGTGCATCGTGCGCACGAGCTGCGTGCGCAAATCGTCGAACGCGCGCAGGATGGTGCGGTCTTGGCGTATAAGGCGCATCTGCATTTCCAGCGGCGTGCCGCCATGGCCAAAGCGCCCCTCGGGCAGGATGGACCACAGATCCGGGCCGACGGGCAGGTCGCGGTCCCGCATTGCCACATCGCGCGCGAGGCTTGCATCGCCCTCGAAGCTGCCGTTGTCAGGGTCAAACAGATCGGTTTCATCGAAACTGTCGTAATAGGCATCGACCAGAGGCGCTTCGGCCGGATCGCGCGTACCCCATTTGGGCGCCATGGCGGCGCCCGTCACGCGGCGCGTCAACTCCAGATCGAAGGGCAGGTCGCCCTTCTCGCGCACCGGGGCCGAGAGCCCGGAGAAGGGCTTGCCGTGGGCGCGCTGGCCAGAATTGCGGTACTGCTTGAACACAGGCTCAGACCCCCGTTCGTTTGACGACGGCGCCAACGGTGCGCCACAGCACCTTGGCATCCTCGATCAGTGAAATGTCATAAAGATATGCGATATCAAGCGCCGTGCGCGCCCGAAATGTACTCTCGTTGCGCTGCGAAACCTGCCAGTATCCGGTGACGCCGGGGCGCAGGGCAAAGTAATGTGATGCATCGCCATAAAGCGCCAGCTGCTCGGGCAGCATGGGGCGCGGACCGACAAGGCTCATTTCGCCGCGCAGCACGTTCCAAAGTTGTGGCAACTCGTCCAACGAGGTCTTGCGCAGGAAGGCGCCAATGCGGGTGATGCGCGGATCGTGGCGCAGCTTTTGGGTGCGGTCCCATTCTTCGCGCATGGCGGGGTCAGCGGCAAGGCACGCCTCAAGCATACGGTCGGCCTCGCGCACCATGGTGCGCAGTTTGAGGATCTGGAAATGATCCCCGCCCTTGCCCAGCCGCGCCTGCCGGTAAAAGGGCGAACCGCCCTCGAACCACAGCAGAAGCGCAGAGATCCCGATCAGCAGCAGCGCAATGGGCGCCGCCAAAACGATGAGCGTGATGTCGATCGCGCGCTTGCCAAAGGCGGCGTAAGTGCCTGATGGCACCGGAAGCGGCGGGGCGGGCAGGGAGGGCGCGGGTCCGCCATAGGAGGCTATTGTCGTGGGCTTTGCGGCATACGCTTGCGCCGCGAAAGGCGCGTCCCTGAGATAGGCCGCCAAGTTAGCAGACCGTTCGCGGCGCGGCACTGAGTAACCCGGCACCCCTGCTCGCACAGAGGGTGCCGATACATCGACATTCGCTTCGGACATGGCAGACCCCAATCATTAACCACGCACGGCCCCACACCCGTGCAACACAAAAAAACAACTGCCCAGATCCTGTTCGACGCGGGATCTGTGCCCCTTGCGCCGATAACTCCCCGTGTCGCCCAGTCGTGTTCCGCAACAGGCGGAGCAGGGCGTACGAAGCGGACCGTGCCGAGTTCAGGCCAGAAAAATGCCTTTATTTCGACAAGATCACCGTAACATCGCTCTGTTAAATCTTCAGAAAATTCTAACGAAACACATTGTTTCGCAGAGACTTCCATCGCAAGGGATCGCGTCGGAGAGCGGCGCAACTCTTGCGTGTGATTTCAGAGATTTCGGCAACGACCGTCTCGAACAACCCCCATTGTTTCGACAAGTCACAAAATATCGCATGCGCGATAAGCAGCTTATACAAAATAAGCGTAAATTTGCAACAAAGTTGTTGACCGGCATGAAGCTTGAAATCATTTGATTTCGGAGGGTTCCACCGGTTTTGACGCGAATGTGTTCGTCGCCCGGACCATGATTGAGGGTGATTCTCGGCCCCTTATGGGCGTCAGACCATCATCTCTTTCGTCGCGGTCAGGCGGATATCGGGGTAGTCCCGCTGCACGCGGTCGATATCCCATTGCATGCGGGTCAGATAGACGATGTCGCCGTCGTTATCATGGGCGATATGGGCCTGGTTGGCCTTGGTGAAGGCGTCGATGGCAGCCTGGCTGCCCTGCGCCCATCTTGCGGAGGTGAATTGCGATGGCTCGAACCGGACGGGCAGGCCGTATTCCAGCTCGATCCGGCTGGCCAGCACTTCGAATTGAAGCGCGCCGACGACGCCGACGATGAAGCCAGAACCGAAAGCGGGCTTGAAGACCTTGGCCGCGCCTTCCTCGGCGAATTGCATCAGTGCCTTTTCGAGATGTTTGGACTTCAGCGGATCGCCCGCGCGGGCGGTCTGCAAGAGTTCCGGTGCAAAGCTGGGAATGCCGGTGACGCGCAGCGCCTCGCCCTCGGTCAGCGTGTCGCCGATGCGCAGCTGACCGTGGTTCGGGATGCCGATGATGTCGCCAGCCCAGGCCTCCTCGGCCAGCTCGCGGTCGGAGGCGAGGAAAAGGACCGGGCTCGACACCGTCATCGCCTTTTTAGAGCGCACATGGGTCAGCTTCATGCCGCGCTTGAAATGGCCCGAGGCCATGCGCAGAAATGCCACGCGGTCGCGGTGCTTGGGGTCCATGTTGGCCTGCACCTTGAAGACGAAACCGGTGACCTTGCCCTCTTCAGGCGCGATCTGGCGCGGCTCGGCGCTTTGGGGTTGGGGCTGGGGGCCGTAGGTGGCGATGCCGCCCATCAGTTCCTTGACGCCGAAGGAGTTGATCGCGGAGCCGAACCAGATGGGGGTCATATGTCCCTCGAGCACCGCTTGCGGATCGAGCGTGGGCAAGAGCTCGCGCGCCATTTCGACCTCCTCGCGCAGCTTCGCGACGGCGGCGGCAGGCAAGTGTTCGTCCAACTTGGGATCACTCAGGCCGCCGATCTCGATGCTGTCCGCCACCTTGTTGCGGTCGGCGCGGTCCATCAGTTCCAGCCGGTCGTTCAGCATGTCGTAGCAGCCGATGAAATCGCGGCCCATACCGATGGGCCAGCTGGCGGGCGTAACGTCGATCGCCAGGTTCTCCTGGATTTCGTCGATGATGTCGAAAACGTCCCGGCTCTCGCGGTCCATCTTGTTGCAGAAGGTCAGGATAGGCAGATCGCGCAGGCGGCACACCTCAAAAAGCTTTTGAGTCTGGCTTTCGACGCCTTTGGCACCATCGATCACCATGACGGCGGCATCCACGGCTGTCAGCGTGCGATACGTATCTTCGGAGAAGTCCGAGTGGCCGGGCGTATCGACCAGATTGAAGCGGAATTCCTTGAAATCGAAAGACATGGCCGAGGCGCTGACGGAAATGCCCCGGTCCTTTTCCATCTGCATGAAGTCTGACCGCGTGCGCCGCGCCTCGCCCTTGGCGCGCACCTGACCCGCCATCTGGATCGCGCCGCCGAAAAGCAGGAACTTTTCGGTCAGCGTCGTCTTGCCCGCATCCGGATGCGAGATGATCGCAAAGGTGCGGCGCCGCGCGATTTCGGGCGGCAGATCTGGGCGGTTAGGGGCGGTATCCAACATGGGGCGCGTATAGTGCGACGCGCGGGCGCACGCAATGCCCGCCGCGCGTCAGCGGGTCGAGGCGCGGCGCAGGATCTCGGCGACGCCCGGCCGGTCCAATAGCTGTGAGCGGACCTCGAAATCCAGATGCGCGGGCCGGTCATGACCGGGCAGGGGGCGCAACAGTGCGTCCTCGACGGCGGCCTGAACCGCCTCGCGCATGGCAAGGTCCAGATCGGTGGGCAGGATGCTGCGGGTGCGCGGATCGACCAGCATCGTTTCGGCGGCGATGCCCTCGACATAGATGATCTGATGCGCGTCGAAGAGCAGCTGGAAATAATCAACGAAGCCGCCCGGCTCCTGCACGATGCTGTCGCCATTCACCAGATGGCGCGCGCGGACCATCACCTCGTGCCGCCCGGCGCCCAACTGGTCCGAGCGCTGATAGATGAAAAGGCGGCTTTCTGGGCTGACGCATAGATCGCCGGTATTGTTCAGCGCGCCGGCGCGAATGCGAATAGGGGCGAAATCCCCCACGGCCCGCACGGTGCCAGAGCCGATCCATCGTAGCGGGCGTGGCCCGTCATCACGCGTCAGCACCATGTCGCCGGGGCGCAAATCCTGGATCGGGGTCTGCGCGCCGGACGCCAGCGTGATCATCGTCCCGCGCGTGAAGGACACGCAGGCGACCTCGGCAAAGCGGCCTTGGACGGCCTCGCGATCGATGCCGACGAGGGTGTATTCGCAGCGCGGGATCATCCGCGCCAAAGGCAAAACATACACCGCCTCGACATCGCCTTCGACGTCCACCTCGACCATGATCAACAGTTCGGTCGTGGTGCCGTTGGCCGTCATCATGGTCAGCGCGGAATCGAGATGCAGGTGGTTGCCCGTCTCGCCGATGGCGGATCCTGGCGCAATCGTCAGAACGCCCGCTTTGCCGGGCTGCACCGTCAGCGCGGCGCCGCGTGCGTTCAGCGACAGCTCGTAGACGTCATCGAGGTCCAGCTCGTCCGCGAAGGACATCGCATCACCCAGATTGGCGCCGCTCACGACCGAGATGTCGCGGGCGCGCAGGACGGGTAAGATCTGCTGGAAAGCGTCGCTCATCTGGTCTGGCTCCCTCATTCGCGCGCCAAGGTCAAGTCGCCATTGCGCAGGCTTGACCGCGCATCTGGCCCCACAGGATCGCTCGGGGGCGAATTGAGCTTTCGGTCCTTTTACGCCTCGCTTAGGGTCCGGAATACGCACGGATTGTGGCGCAGCCGCGACCGACATAAGCAGATTTTGCGGCATGGCCCCGGTGCTGTCCGGGCGCGTCGCCGCTGATTTCAGGGAGAATTCTAAATGGATATGGGACTGAGCGGCAAGCGCGCATTGGTATGCGCCTCCTCCAAGGGATTGGGGCTGGGATGTGCCCGTGCTTTGGCGGCGGAGGGCGTCGATCTGATCATGAACGCCCGCGGGCAGGACGCGCTGGACGCGTCGGCCGAGACGATTCGCGCCGAATTCGGCGTCGAGGTCACGGCCATCGCTTGCGACGTGACGACGACCGAAGGTCAGGCCAAGCTGCTGAAGGCGGCGGGCGATATCGACATCCTCGTGACCAATGCTGGCGGCCCGCCGCCGGGGGTCTGGAGCGATTGGGACCGCGATGATTTCATCAAGGCGCTCGATGCCAACATGCTGACGCCCATCGCGCTGATGAAGGCGGTTCTGCCACGTATGATGGAGCGCGGCTGGGGCCGGGTCGTCAACATCACTTCGCAATCGGTGCGCTCGCCCATTCCCGCGCTTGGGCTGTCGAATGCCGCACGCACGGGGCTGACTGGCTATGTCGCCGGCACCGCGCGGCAGGTGGCCCAGCATGGTGTCACCATCAACAACCTTTTGCCCGGCATCCACGCCACCGACCGCGCGGTGCAGCTCGATGGCGGCGTCGCCAAGGCCCAGGGCATCACCATGCAGGAGGCGCGCGAGGCGCGTTATGCCACCATACCCGTGCGCCGCTATGGCACGGCCGAGGAATTCGGCGCGGCCTGCGCATTTCTTTGCTCGGAAAAGGCCGGGTTCATCGTGGGGCAGAATCTTCTGCTGGATGGCGGCGCGGTGTCCTTGACGATGTGATCCTCAAAGGGGGCGCTCGCCCTTCCGCGCCCCTCATCACATTTGCGCCAGCCCGCGTTTTGGCGGTGGCCTGCGCAGCTTGCCCCGGCTACCGCTGATCCCTGCAGGCGCCGAAACGAGCGCCGATCAAGGGAAGTGTTTCGCCATGCAAGCCACCATCATCATCGCCGTCTTCGGTGCCATCATTCTTGCCAGTTTGTTGGCCGCGCCGCGCCGCGCGACGGTCGAGGGGTTCTTCGGCGGCCTTGGCGTCACGGGCCGCGCGCCGGGCCTGTGGGTCCTGGTGCTCAGCCAGGTCACGACTTGGATCTTCGCGCGGTCGCTGATGAATTCCGCGATCCTTGGCTATTTTTACGGCATCTGGGGTACGCTGGCCTATGCGGCCTATTATGGCTCGTTCCTGACCGGCGGCTTCATCGTCGCGCGGCTGCGCGAGGGTGGCGCGGGATCGGTTCAGGCGTGGCTGGGCGCGCGCTTTGGCGCCATTGGGACCGGCTGCTACAACCTCGTCATTGCACTGCGCCTTTTGTCCGAGGTCTTCGCCAACCTTTTGGTCGTGGGCCTCATCTTCGCCGCTGCCCTGCCCGAGACGGGCATCGCGCGCGAGGCGTCCATCGTGATCGTCGCGCTACTTGGCCTCGCCTACAGCGCCTGGGGCGGGCTGAGCGCGGCGCTGCGCACGGATGTGCTGCAAATGAGCGTTTTCCTTGCCGTCTTCGCCGCCGCTCTCATCGCTCTGATCCTCAGCCCCGGCTTCGATCTGGGGCGTGTCCTGACGGCGCCGGGCACGGCGGGCGCCTGGAACGGTCAGGTCCTGCTGCTGGTCGCCTTCCTTCAGGTCTTTTCATACCCCGCGCATGATCCGGTGATGATGGATCGCGGCTTTCTGGCCGATCCGGCGACGACGCGGCGCTCGTTCCGCCATGCCTTCTGGATCTCGACCCTTTGCATCATCGCGTTCGGCATGTTCGGGATCCAAGCCGGCGTAATCGGCGCCGAATACGAGGGCGAGCTTTTGGGCACATGGTCCGCCATGTTCCCCGCCTGGCTCTACATCGCGCTTCTGGTGTCGCTGCTTGTCTCGGCGCTCTCGACGCTCGACTCGGCGCTGGCCAGCGCGGCGCGGCTGGTGGTCGAAGAGTTGCGGATCGGCACGCGCAGCCTGACCTCGGGGCGCATCGCGATGACGGCGTTCATGGGCCTCGGCGCGGCGCTGACCCTTTGGGGCAACCAGACGCTCTTCGATGCGGTCGCGGTCAGCGGCACGGCGTCGATGTTCCTGACCCCCATCCTGATCGTTGGCCTCGTGATGGGGCGGCGCATTGCGCTTTGGTCCTATCTGGTGACGTTTGCGGCGGCGATCTCTGGGGCCGTTCTCTATTTTGCACGGGGCACAGAGTGGGCCATGGCGATCCTTCCCGAGGCGCATAAATACGAGCAGCTCTTGCTGATCTGCATCGTGGTCCTGGCGCTCGGCTTTGCCGCAACTCTGGCCGGCGCGCGTCGTAGCGGTCAACCGGCCTAGAGGCGCCGGCGCTTGCAAGCCCCGGGGGGCGTTGCTATCTGGCAGGTCCAAGGGTAATCCCGACCGCTTCGCTCGGATACCCGTACATGATCAAGGCCCGTACATGCCCGCCCAGACGCCTCGCCTGCAGATTGAACATCTGAGCCGCCGCTACGATGGCCGGCTCGTGGTTGACGATATATCTCTTTCGGTGATGCCGGGGCAGGTGACTTGCCTGCTGGGCCCCTCTGGCTGCGGCAAATCGACGACATTGCGCATGATTGCGGGTGTCGAGACACAAGACAGTGGCACGATCCGCGTCGATGGCACCGTGATTTGCGACGGTACCGCACGCGTGCCCCCGGAAGAGCGCCAGATCGGCCTCATGTTCCAGGACTTCGCGCTTTTTCCGCATCTGACCGTTGCGGGCAATGTCGCTTTCGGCCTCTCCGGCTCCAAAGCCGAGACGCAGGCGCGCGTGCAGGAGCTCTTGGACCGCGTCGGCCTTGGCCATTTCACCAAATCCTTTCCGCATGAATTGTCAGGTGGCGAGCAGCAGCGCGTGGCGCTGGCCCGCGCCCTCGCGCCGCGCCCGCGAATCATGCTGATGGACGAGCCTTTTTCGGGCCTCGACAACCGTTTGCGCGACGGCATCCGCGACGAGACGCTGGATATCCTGCGCGAAGAGGATGCTGCCGTCCTTCTGGTCACGCATGAACCTGACGAGGCGATGCGCATGGCGGATGATATCGCGCTCATGCGCGGCGGGCGCATCGTTCAGCAGGGCGCGCCCTACAACGTTTACAACGCGCCGGTGGACAAGGATGCCGTTGCGTTTTTCAGCGATGTGAACACCATTCGCGGCACGGTACGCGGCGCGCTGACGGAAACGCCTTTCGGTCATTTCCTGGCCCCTGGTGTGCCGGATGGGGCGCAGGTCGACATCGTGATCCGCCCGCAGCATATCAAGATCGATTTCGACCGCGCCGGGCGCGGCCCGGATCCCACGCCCCAGGACGGCACGCCCGCCCGCGGCGTGGTCCAGCGGGCGCGCTTCATGGGCTCGGAAAGCATCGTGGAATTCCGCATGGATCACGACGGCTCCATCCTCAAGGCGACGGTGCCCAACGTATTCCTGCCCAGCCCTGGCAAGGCGCTCTGGCTGATGATCCGGCGTGATCGCTGCTTTGTCTTTCCGGCGCGCGCCTGACCGTTCACTGTTCCGTAAAATACTCATGGCCGGGCAGGGGCCACAGGCGCATCGCCGCTTTTTTCGCGATTCCGTCCGGCACGGCCCGCCTTAGCCCTTTCAACCGGCTGCGCCAGGGTTTAGATACGAATTCAGTCATGCAAACGGGGCCTGCCACACGCGCCCCGAACTCTGGGAGAGACTTCATGCTCAACAATATCGGCCTTCCCGGCCTTCTTTTGATCGCCGTCGTCGTGCTGGTTCTGTTCGGTCGCGGCAAGATTTCCTCACTGATGGGTGAGGTCGGCAAAGGCATCACCTCGTTCAAGAAGGGCATCGACGAGGGCAACAAGGAGATCGAGACGTCGGCAGCAAGTGCCGATACCGATCACGAGGCCGGCGCACGCGATGTGACACCCAAGGACGACACGGCCTCCAAATCCAAGTCCAAAGACAAGGTCTGAGCCAAGCATGTTCGACCTAGGCTGGACCGAGCTGCTGGTCATCGGCATCGTTGCGCTCATCGTGGTCGGGCCCAAGGACCTGCCGGGAATGTTCCGCACCGTCGGACAATTCGTGGGCAAGGCCAAGGGCATGGCGCGCGAGTTCTCCAAGGCGATGAACGATGCCGCCGATGATGCGGGCGTGTCGGGCATGTCCGATACGCTGCGCAAGGCCAGCAATCCCATCGGCTCGGCCATGAACGAGGTCAAGAAAAGCGCGACCAGCTTCACGCAAGCCACCCGCGACGCGGGCAAGCCCAAGGCCAATCCCGAGCCGCTCAGCCCGGAGCGGCAAGAGGCCAAGGACAAGATCACCGCCCATTCCGCCAAGCAGACGCAAGAGCGGCTCGACCGCGAGAAGGCCGAGGCCGAAGCGGCCAAAGCCGCGCCCGCCGAGGATGCGGCCAAGCCCAAGACGTCGGCGGCGAAAAAGCCAGCGGCCAAGAAAGCGACCGCCAAGGCGCCTGCGGCCAAGAAAGCCGAGACCAAGACAGCCGCAACCAAGAAACCTGCGGCAAAAAAGCCTGCGGCGACATCGTCTGCGAACAAGGCCACGCCCAAATCCGCCGCCAAGCCGCGTAAATCGGCCAAGGCCACCGATAAGACCACTGCCAAGACCGGGACCAAATCATGAGCACCGGAGACGAGATCGAGGATAGCAGCGCCCCGCTGATCGAGCATCTGGCCGAGCTGCGCACGCGCCTCATCCATTCGGTGATGTATTTCCTTGGCGGCATGATCATCTGCTTTACGATTGCCACGCCGATCTTCAATTACCTCACGGCGCCGCTTTGCTCGGTGTTGGCGGATCGCGGGCAGGATTGCGACCTGATCTTCATCAGCCCGCAAGAGGGCTTCTTCGTCGCGATCAAGGTGTCACTCCTCGGCGGCTTTATCCTGGCGTTCCCGTTCATCGCGAACCAGATGTGGCGCTTTGTGGCGCCGGGGCTTTACCGCAATGAAAAGGGCGCGTTTCTGCCCTTCCTCGTCGCATCGCCCTTCATGTTCATCCTTGGCGCCAGCTTTGCCTTCTACGTCGTCACGCCGCTCGCCTATGATTTCTTCCTCGGTTTCCAGCAATTCGGGAACGCGGGCGAAGTCGTTGATGGCGTGCAGGGCGCGGCCCCGCTCAGCGTGGTTTTCCAAGGCTCGGCGCAGGAATATCTGAACCTGACGATCAAGTTCATCGTCGCCTTCGGTCTCTGCTTCCAGCTGCCCGTACTCCTGACACTCATGGGCAAGGCCGGCCTTGTCAGCGCCGTCGGCCTGCGCGCTGTGCGCAAATATGCGGTCGTCGGCATCCTTATTCTTGCCGCGCTGGTGACGCCGCCGGACGTCATTACCCAAGGTATTCTTTTCGTCGTGGTCTACGGTCTTTATGAGATTTCGATCCAGCTGGTCGCCCGTGTCGAGCGTCAGCGCGAAGCCAAGCTGCGCGCCGAGGGCCTGTGGTTCGACGACGAGGAAGGGATGGAAGAGGATCTGACGGGCCATCCCGAAGACCTGGATGATGACGAGGCGGATCAGGACAAACGGTCATGAGCGGGGATGAGATGGAGCGCATTGCCGAGGCGCTGGAGCGGATCAGCCCACCGCCCGCACCGGCGCCCGACCTGACCGCCTGCGACGCCTATGTCTGGCATGTCTCGCCCGATCACCTGCAGCCCGTGCCGGACGTATCGCGGGTCGACATGCGCCTCCTCGTCGGCATCGACCGGGCGCGTGACACGCTGCTGGAGAACACCCTGCACTTCGCGCGCGGCCTGCCTGCCAACAATGCGCTTTTGTGGGGCGCACGGGGCATGGGAAAATCCAGCCTCGTCAAAGCAGTGCATGGCGAGATCGTGAAACAGGGCCTGCCGCTCAAGATTGTCGAGTTGCAGCGCGAGGATCTGACCAGCGTGACGCGCCTTTTGTCGCTCTTACGGTCGTCCGAGGCGCGGTTCATCCTCTATTGTGACGATCTAAGCTTCGGCCATGACGACGCGCAGTATAAATCGCTGAAGGCGGTTCTGGATGGCGGCATCGAGGGCCGGCCCGAAAACGTGATTTTCTACGCCACGTCTAACCGGCGCCACCTGATGCCCCGCGACATGATCGAAAATGAGCGCAGCTCGGCGATCAATCCGGGCGAGGCGGTCGAGGAAAAGGTGTCGCTCAGCGATCGTTTTGGCCTCTGGTTGGGCTTTCATGCCTGTGACCAAGACGGGTTCCTGTCGATGATCCGGGGCTATTGCGACGCGTTCGGGATCGAGATTTCGGACGCCGATCTGCGCGCCGAGGCCATCGAATGGCAGGCTACCCGCGGTGGCCGCTCGGGCCGAGTAGCGTGGCAGTTCGTGACCGATCTGGCGGGGCGACACGGGGTCCGGCTGGCGTAGCGGGGCCAATCTACCAGCTGAAGATGTCGCCGATATTTTCGAGTATCGAGGCCAGCAAAAGAAATCCAATGATCAAGAGCGCCAACCACCAGACGAACTGGAAAATGAGCGCTGCGGTTGCCATGCTGGCGCCGTAGGCGCCGAGGCGCCAATTTTCGTGCGACAGACGTGAGACGAGCGACAGAATCAGCGCGGCGATTGCGGCGATGGGGGCGATGATCGCCAGATAGTGGACAAGTTTTGGCGCTTCCGGCTCGACCTTGGCCTGAGATAGGCCGAAAAAACTGCGCCAGGCCGCGCGCTTTATCTCGCCCGCGATCTCGCCGATCTGAGTTGCGGTCGAGGGTTTGGCGTCAAAACTCGGAAGCGCGATTTGAAGAAAAACTAGGCCAAGCGCCAGTGCCGCCATCGAAACGGCCCATACGCCCCAACTGCGCAAAAGCTGCGGGGGACGTTGGTTCATACTGTTCATCGAGTTTTCCATCCATCCACGCTAGGCCGACATCATGGCCGTTGCATGACGTCACGGGCACAATTTCGGGGCGCTGGATGGGCCAAAAGAAAATGCCGTGTCCGCAAATCGTGTTGGGTGAGGACTCTTTGGGAATACAGAGTTTGGCCAATCTCCCTTTTCGGAATGTAGGGCCTG